>NZ_JAQMTI010000105.1:0-18401 GCF_028329225.1 Sphaerospermopsis kisseleviana CS-549
ACCGGTTAACCAACCGCCTAATGCGAGGAAGGCACAGGGGAATAATAAAACACCTGACCAACCTACGAATACGAAGCGATCGCGCTTTAACCAGTCGTCTAGTACGTCAAACCACCCTCTTGACGGGGCGCGTCCAACTGCTATGGTCATGAGAAAGAATCTCCAAAAATTTATAAGTACGGATTTTGTCTGTTTATGGGTGGCTATGACATGACCTTCCATAAACAGAAGTATAACCAAATTGTCAACCTAGTTTACAATTTTTTACGGTCTCTAATCATAATAAGTGCTTTTCTCTAATTTTTCCAGTGTTATAAAAAAAAAGGCTGAAAACCCTTGAGGTTAAGTTTTTCCGCCATGTTCCAAAACTTAACCGTGCTTTAGGCAAGGGGACGGGAGTTGCTTGAATCCGGGAGACCTGTCCAACCCACTGCCTCAGCAATACAACTACCTCGCCCGCTGGGGGAAAGTAACGCTTGAGGAGAGAACCACCTCGCTTGTGAGACACCGCAAGTGATCTAGTCTAAGTGGACTCGTTGAACCAAGAATCCCCCCACCTTTAGGTCGGGAATGTCAATGAAGATAAATTTTGATCTTGGTCATGGGTAATGGATAATATTATTCCCAATCCCCAATCACCAATCCCCAATCACCAATAACGCTAGAATTATTCCTACAGTCAGTGAAATGTGATTAATTCTAAATGTTTACCATCGACTTAAGCATCAGAAATACTGCTTTCCCGATCTCAGTACAACGTAAGTCTGCTGAAGATGCTGAAGCTGTTTATCAGCTGATTTTGGCAGCAATGCGTACTGGCAACCCTGATCTTGTTGAACTCAAGTGCGAAGGCAAAACTGAGAAAAAAATTGCTGTCCGTGCTAGTGAAATTTCGGGAGTCCAAATTTCGCAGAAAGATGGTGCAGCTAGTAGCAGTGGTAAACCTCCGGGCTTTGCTGCTTTCACTATGGCTGAATAAACCAAGGTATAAAAATGACGGTAGTAGGCATTGAAGTTAATAATTTGAACTTCTTTTGGCCTAGTGGGGAGCAAGTAATTAAATCTTGCTCTCTCAAAGTCCCTAAAGGTGAATTTTGGATGCTTTTGGGGACTAATGGCAGTGGGAAGTCAACTCTTTTAAGGTTAATAGCTGGTTTATTAGCTCCCCAGTCTGGGGAAATTGGTATTTCTCCTCCTGTGGGTTTTGTGTTCCAAAATCCTGATCATCAATTAGTTATGCCCACTGTTGGCGCTGATGTGGCTTTTGGATTGGTGGAAGAAAAACTACCTCCTGCTATGGTAAAAGCTAGGGTAGAGGAGGCTTTAGGCGCAGTAAATTTACTATCTTTACAACGCAGGCCTATTTATGCGCTTTCTGGTGGACAAAAACAGCGTGTGGCTATTGCTGGGGCGATCGCTCGTCACTGTGAAGTTTTATTGTTAGATGAACCCACGGCTTTATTAGATCCAGATAGTCAATTAGATTTAGTAGCTAGTGTGCGTCGTTTGGTGAAAAGTCGCGGTATTACGGCTTTGTGGGTAACACACCGTTTAGATGAGTTAAATTATTGTGATGGCGCTTTTTTATTAGAAAAGGGTGTTTTAGTTGACGCTGGTGAAGCTGAACGCCTAAAACAGCGACTTATTGGTAGTGATGGGTGATGAAATGAAACGATATTCACCAATCACCAAATTTATAATGCCCATAGATTTAAGTCTACTCAATCCCCAATCCCCAATCCCCAATCACCAGTCACCAATTTTATTCTCTGTAACATAGTGTTACAAGTGGTGCTTCAATTACTATAAGTCTTATGAATGATTTTTGTTAACTCTAGATAATTGTGATTAAAAACCATGCCCCGTTCTATCATCCCATCCATTTTGTTAGTGGATGGTTACAACATTATAGGCGCTTGGCCTTGCTTGAAAAAAACTCGTGATGATGCTGGACTAGAGGCAGCACGCGGTGAATTAGTGGAAGCTATAACTAATTATAGCGCGTTTCAAGGATATGAAACTCAAATTATCTTTGATGCCCAATATCAAAATGCTGCTGGTAGTCGAGAAATGATTACAGAATTTCTCACAGTGCATTACACAGACTTTGGACAGACCGCAGATACTTACATTGAAAAAGCTTGTGCGGGTTTACGTCACCAAATCGCCCAATGTTTAATTTCTCGCGTCATTGTTGCCACATCAGACCGAGCGCAGCAGTTGATGGTTCAGGGGTATGGTGCCCAATGGTTATCAGCACATCAATTATGCGGTGAGGTGGAAGCTACGGTTTGTCGGATGCGTCATAGATATCAACCCAAGAAACAACCCAAAGGCAGATTTTTGGCTAATGCTATTGATGATCAGGCTAGACAGAAGTTAGCACAATTAAGAATGGGACTTTAATTTACGATTGGCAAAAATGTCTGAACTCCTTACCGGGAGTGGCTTTAGCCTGGAATCAATTATACAGCAAGAGTCAGGAGTGAAACCCTTTTGTAGTCAGAGTTTCATGATTAATTGATGTCCTGACTACTCTGTGTACGGCTATATGTACCAGCAGTATAAAAACAACATCGAAAATTAAATAAAAAAATAAATAAAAAAAATTTTGCCAAAGTAGTTGACATCATCTGATTTTCAGTCTAATATAGTAATCGTTGCGAGCGTTCCTCAGTAGCTCAGCGGTAGAGCGATCGACTGTTAATCGATTGGTCGCTGGTTCGAATCCGGCCTGGGGAGTTCAATAAATAGAGGATAAAGCATGAAGGAAGAAAACGCAAATTTCAATCTTCATGCTTTTGATTTTGAGAAATTTTGGTCACTTGAACCAGAGGTGATATTTCTCAATCATGGCTCTTTTGGTGCTTGTCCAAAAGCGGTTTTGGAAGTTCAGCAAAGATTACGTCAACAACTAGAAGCTGAACCTGTGCGGTTTTTTGGTCGAGACTGGGAAATATTGATAGATCATGCTAGAAGCAAATTAGCAAAGTTTGTTGGTAGTGATGTTGAAGATTTGGTATTTGTGCCGAATGCAACCACTGGGGTAAATGCTGTACTCAGGTCATTGAGTTTTGCACCAGCAGACGAAATTCTCACCACTAACCATGAATATAACGCTTGCAGAAATGCCTTAGATTTTGTTGCGAGTCGCACAGGTGCGCGGGTGGTGGTGGCTAAAATTCCTTTTCCTATTGCTTCACCGCAAGAAGTGGTGACAGCAGTGATGGAACAGGTTTCACCAAGAACAAAATTAGCACTGTTAGATCATGTTACTAGCCAAACGGCGTTAATTTTTCCTATTCAAGAGTTAGTTAAGCAGTTGCAAGCACAGGGAGTAGATACCCTGGTTGATGGTTCTCATGCACCGGGGATGATTCCTTTAAATTTAGTGGAAATTGGCGCAACTTATTATGTAGGTAATTGTCATAAATGGTTATGTGCGCCCAAGGGTGCAGGTTTTTTATACGTGCAAAGGGATCAACAAACAAAAATCCGCCCTTTAACAATTAGTCATGGTGCAAATTCTCCCCGCACTGATAAAAGTCGCTTTCAATTGGAATTTGACTGGATGGGTACGGATGATCCTACTGCTTATATGTGCGTACCGGAAGCAATTGATTTTATGGATTCCCTGTTACCTGGTGGGTGGATAGAATTAATGCAGCGTAATCACCAGATGGTTTTAGCAGCAAGAAAGTTACTTTGTGAAGTGTTGGAAGTTGCACCAGTTTGTCCAGAAGAAATGATTGGTTCAATGGCAGTTTTACCAATTTATGGAAAGTTGGCAGATTGGGATTTTATGTTTTTCCATGATCAGTTATTGGATAGATTTGGAATTGAAGTACCTGTGATACCTTGGGAGGAAAATCCGCGTTTGTTGATCCGAGTTTCTGCACAGATTTATAATCAACTTCAGCATTATGAGGATTTGGGGAAGGTGTTAAAAGATTTGTTGGATTAATGGATAGATCCCCGACTTCTTGAAGAAATCAGGGATCTGGGTGATTAGGTATGGAAAATCACCGTTACCAAAGGCAGAAATGCTAATAGAAAAATATGCCAAGATTGTAATGGCATTTCTGAATTTGGTTCTGTTGGTGTTAACAAAGCGTCTATTCTTTGTTCTAACCTATCAACCGCAGAAGAACCTAAAGCTGCACAGCAAACTTCTGATGTTAGGGTTTGGTTACTCACCACTAACAATAAAGATTCAGCTAAAATTAGGGGATCTACTTGGGATGCTGCATAACTATCAGCCCTTAATTCTCGCAACATTAATAATTCTTGCCAAAGTGCTTCTGTATTTGGCAACCAGGAGGTACAAGAACGCACCCAGCCGAGCCAAAAAAACCAAAATGTATCCCTATACTGGTAATGTCCTTGTTCGTGTGCGAGGACGCTTTCTAGGTGTTCTGGGGAGAGAGTTTCTAGTAATCCTTGACTGACTACTAATTCTGGTTGCCAAAATCCCATTTGACCGGCAAATAAAGCCTTTGTTTCTAGGATTCGGACTTGTTTACCTGCTAGATTGATTTGTGGACATTCACAGGCAGATTTTACAGATTTCCAACCTTGAAAAGCCTGTTTAATTCCTAAAATGTTGAAAATAGCGAGAAAAATTAAGGACAGGAGATAGCTAAAAGAACCTGTAGACATTCCCCCCATTTTCCCCTGTGTACCCATGCAAAACACAGCGGTGACAGTCATGAAGATGAGTAAGGGAGGAAAGAGGAATAAAAATAGAGTTTTTCGCCATCTTAAATGCCAATTTCCTGCGGGGATGTGGGCATAATGTCGTAAACTGTAGGCGATCGCTACAGCAATTAAAATCATGAGTAGGTGCATAATGTGATTTGTCTCCTATTTTTCTCCCCTGGCTTGACGTGCAGCTTGAATGCGTTTGGCGATCGCTTCTATTTGTTCACTAGCTGCTTCATCTAAACTATCAGCAAAGGCGGCAACTACATCAGGATTACCTACTGCTAAAAATCGCTGTAGTTGCTCATGGGCTTTAATCATCTCTGCTTGTTGTTTTGTTAGCAGTGGCCGCCAATAAAAGGCTTTTCCTTGTTTATCGCAAGCTAACCAACCTTTTTCCGTGAGACGACGTAAAACGGTGGTGACAGATGTATAAGCTAGTTCGCGGTTAGGATCAGCAAGGATGCGATCGTGTACATCTTTGACTGTAGCTGAACCAAG
The DNA here is from genome assembly GCF_028329225.1 of Sphaerospermopsis kisseleviana CS-549. Lineage (NCBI taxonomy): Bacteria > Bacillati > Cyanobacteriota > Cyanophyceae > Nostocales > Aphanizomenonaceae > Sphaerospermopsis > Sphaerospermopsis kisseleviana. Next base: position 5,203 of record NZ_JAQMTI010000105.1, read on the forward strand.
TTCCCAGACAATGCTGAGAATTTCTGCTTCCAAAGGACCGACGGATAATTGCTTAGGACGGTAATCTGGTAATGGAGCCATGTTGATGGTTTGAGCGATGAAGTTGTTTATATTTCCAGGTTACAGTTTGATTGTCGGTTTGCCACTCTTAAAAATATCAACTTAAACATTCTCAACTGGCTTTAACTTAAACTTAAGTTAGGTCACGTCAGGTAAATAAAGCAATGACACAGACACAAGTTGCAGTATCTTTATATGAGCAAGATTATTTACTGTGGATTGAAGATACAGTCAATAAGTTACAGAGTAGGGATATTGAGGGGTTAGATTTTGAGAATCTGATTGAGGAGATAGAGAGTTTGGGGCGATCAGATAAACGAGAACTGGAAAGTAGACTCAGGGAGCTTTTGGAACATATCCTCAAGCGAAAATACGTAAATATGCCAGATTGTTATCGCGGGTGGGTAGAATCAATCATTAAACAAAGAATTGGCATTAGAGATTTATTAAAAGATTCACCTAGCCTAAAACCATATTTTGCCAAAGTGTTTGATGAAGCTTATGCAGATGCTCTCAAAGTTGTTTACAAGAGTTATCCGCAGTGTGAGTTTCCAGATACATGGCCGTTTAGTCGTGATATTGAAGCAATGCTGAATGTGGATTTTTGGGAATAGTTAAATAGTTAAAAATATTTATTTACACTTGAATGAGGATATCAAGCAATGACACAGACACAAGTTGCAGTATCTTTATATGAGCAAGATTATTTACTGTGGATTGAAGATACGGTCAATAAGTTACGGAGTAGGGATATTGAGGGGTTAGATTTTGAGAATCTGATTGAGGAGATAGAGAGTTTGGGGCGATCGGACAAACGAGAACTAGAAAATCGGCTAGAAGAGCTTTTGGAGCATATCCTCAAGCGAAAATACGTAAATATGCCCGATTGTTATCGCAGGTGGGTAGAATCAATCATTAAACAAAGGAATGGACTCAGAAAGTTACTCAAAAATTCACCCAGTCTCAAGCCTTATTTTAGCCAAGTGTTTGATGAAGCTTACGCAGAAGCTCTGAAAATTGTCCGCAATGGTTATCCGCAGTGTGAGTTTCCTGATACATGGCTTTTTAGCCGTGATCTTGAAGCGATGTTGAATGTGGATTTTTGGGAATAGTTAAATAGTTAAAAATATTTATTTACACTTGAATGAGGATATCAAGCAATGACACAGACACAAATTGCAGTATCTTTATATGAGCAAGATTATTTACTGTGGATTGAAGATACAGTCAATAAGTTACGGAGTAGGGATATTGAGGGGTTAGATTTTGAGAATCTGATTGAGGAGATAGAGAGTTTGGGGCGATCGCAAAAACACGAACTTGAAAACCGGCTAGGAGAACTTCTTGAACATCTTCTCAAGCGGACTTATGTAAATATGCCTGATTGTTATCGTGGTTGGGTAGAATCCATTGATAAGCAAAGGGTATCTCTGAAGCGATTACTCAAACAAGCACCGAGTTTAAAGCCCTATTTTCACGAAGTTTTTGATGAAGTTTACGAAGATACTCTCAAAATTGTGCGTCGGGGTTATCCGCAGTGCGAGTTTCCTGATACATGGCCATTTAGTCCTGATCTTGAAGCGATGCTGAATGTGGATTTTTGGGAAGATTAAAAATGAGAAATCCTCATGTAGACAATCTCGAGTTTTTTCTATCTTGAAGGGCGGTTAAGTTTTTCTGCCACCCTCCAAAACTCAACCTCAAGGGGTTTTCAGCACATTTTCTTATAAAGATCGAGATTTGAAGATAGCCAGTGAGTGACATCAAGTGGGTAGAATATAACCGCAGTAGTATAGAGCAGGTATATCTAGCCCGTGAAGATATTTGTATATCATACTCCAGAATTAACCCCAACTGAGGCAACGCCAGAATGCGCGATCGCTGTTGATGTTTTGCGAGCCACTAGCACAATAGCGACAGTGTTAGCGGCTGGAGGCGAGGCAGTGCAAGTTTTTAGTGATTTAGATCAACTCATGGCAGTGAGTGAACAATGGCCTGCCGAAAAACGATTACGGGCTGGAGAAAGAGGCGGCGCAAAAGTGTCTGGCTTTGAGTTGGGTAACTCGCCCCTAGATTGCACAGCAGAATTAGTACAAGGGCGACGCTTGTTTATCAGTACCACTAATGGTACTCGTGCCTTACAGCGCATTCAACAAGCTCCTATTGTTCTGGCAGCAGCTTTAATTAATCGGTCTGCGGTGGTGAAATTTCTCTTAGAAAAGCAACCAGAAACCATTTGGATCGTTGGTTCAGGTTGGGAAGGTAGTTTTTCTTTAGAGGATACTGTTTGTGCAGGTGCGATCGCTCATAGTATTTGGCAACAAACCGATTCTTCCCTGGAAGAAATAGCTGGGAATGATGAAGTTACCAGTGCGATCGCTCTTTATTCACAATGGCAAAATGACTTACTGGGATTATTCCATCAAGCTAGTCACGGTAAGCGATTATTACGCCTGGAATGTTTAGAAGATTTAAAATATTGCTCCCAAACCGATATTTTAGATGTTTTACCAATGCAACACGAAGCAGGTGTTTTAAAAAGTCAGAATCAGTAAGGAGGCAGGAGTTATGTATTTTGGATTTTGGATTTTGGATTTTGGATTGTTTTTGTAGTCTCCAATCTAAAATCTAAAATCTAAAATCTAAAATTTATCTCCCTATCTCCCTTACTTAATAGCTGATAAAGGCACACCTAACCAACCTAAAAAGTTCTCTTGCTGAGTAGTATCAGGATCTTCTACTGGACGTAATTGATATTTATGAGGATGTTGTGGTGCTAAGGTGATGGAATAGTTACGCAGTTCGTCTTGGTGGAAAACAGTGATGTTGATAGTATCGTTGGGTTGGTAATCTTTTAACCGTTCACTTAACTGATTTTTTCCTACCTTAATACCATCAATTGCCAATAATTCATCACCTGCATTAATTCCTGCTGTGTATGCAGGAGAACCCATCTCGACAAATTTAATTATTTCCTGTCCATGTTCAGTTTTGATTCTCACACCTAAATATGGTTCTGTCTCTAATTCTTCTACCAATTTTAAACCAAAAGGTTCTAAATATTGATTGAATGGTAACTCATCCAATCCATGAATATAGCAATCAAAGAAATCCGTTAAATCTGTGCCGGCGACAGTTTCAATTACCTCCTTTAATTGTTCTGGAGTATAACCAATTTCTTCTTTACCAAATTGCTGCCACATTTTCCGCATCACATCATCAAAAGACAATTGATTATGATGAAGAGAGCGAATTAACAAATCCAGCAATAGTGATACCATTTCCCCTTTTAAATAATAGGAAATTTGCGAATTACCACTATTAGCATCTTGACGATATAGCTTAATCCAAGCATCAAAACTAGATTCAGCAAGTGGTTGTACTTTCCTTCCTGGCGTTTTCAGATATTTGGTAATTTCTTCATTGACATGATGAAAGTATGATTTAATATCATAAATTCCCGCCCGGAAAGGAATTATTAAATCATAGTAACTTGTAGTACCTTCACAAAACCAGAGAGAGGGGGTATAGTTTTCTTGATCGTAATCAAAAACTTCTAACCCTTTGGGACGGATTCTTTTAACATTCCACAGATGAAAAAACTCGTGGGCTACTAATTGGGTAAAACGTTCATATTTATCTTGAATATGAAATCCAAACCGATGATAAATTAATGAACATGAGTTTTTATGTTCTAATCCGCCATAAGCCTGATCAAATAAATGCAGTATAAACAAATATCTTTGATAGGGCAAACCACCAAACATTTGTGCTTCCAATTCAATGATTTTATGGAAATCTTCTAGCAGTTTTTGCGGTTTGTAGTTTCCTTTTCCCCAAATTGCTAACTCATGAGGTTTTCCTAATACATGAAAGTGAAACAAATCATGATTACCAATTTCAAATGGAGTATCAACAAGAGTATCAAAATCTGCTGCTAGGAAGGTATTGGCTTCTTCTGTCACTGCTGGTAAACCTGTGGTTACTTGCCATTCTGGGTGTGGTGGGACGATGGTAATATGAATTGGTTTTTCTTCCCAACCGGGGATTCTTAAAAACAGCGCCGCACCGTTAAAATAACCATGAGTAGCATCTAAATGATTTGTGCGTACTGATAATTCATTGGCAAAAACGCGATAACGCAGGATGACTTCAGCAGCATCACCTTTTTCTATCTGCCAGTGATTTTTGCTGATTTTTCGCCAGGATAAGGGTTCTGAGCCGGCAAAGGCAGCAAAATCTTGTAAATTCTTAGCGTATTCTCGCACTAAGTATGAACCTGGTGTCCATACTGGCATTTTCAAGTCAAGAATTGGTAATGGGTAGTTTACAAGGTGTAATGTTACCTCAAACAGATGATTTTCTGGTTGGGGCATTGCTACCCAATAGTGAATTAATACATTAGTATGGGGTAATTGATTGTTACTAAGAATTACTGTTGAATTATTCATTTGCTATTTCGACGGAGTTTGTAACTGCTTAAATAAAAAGTTTTTAATCACTAATTACTATAGTCATTCTCTTTATTGAACCATCTCAAAATAGCAAGTCTTGTTAAAACAAGTCTCTTCAAAATAGATTATACATGAGTTAATGATTTTTTTTATGACAGTTCGTGAATTGTCACTCAATATTTTGGACTATTTCTATAATTTAGAAACTATATTCTAATATAACTATACAAATTTTGGTTAGTATTAGTAACTTAAATATCCATCAGTAATCACTATTTACTTAATTGATTTATTTGTATGTTTTTTTTACACTTGATATTAATTCAGTAATAATTAAAACTTATTAGTTAAAATCTCTAGTTGTTTGAAGTTAATAAATTGACACTTCCTGCGCGTTTACGTGCGGGGATTCTTGGTTCGGCGAGTCCACTTAGACTAGATCCCTTGCGGTGTCTAACAAGCGAGGTGGTTCTCTCCCCAAGCGTTACTTTCCCCCTGTCCGGGGGTGCGTTACCGCAAATTTTTTTCATAAGTCTTTAATAGACTTCTCCAGAAAAGAAATTATGGAACCTATTTATGCGGGCAGGTCGAAGCTTATGGGATATGATTTTCCCTCAAATTATCGCCCATAAGCTTCGCCCCTACAACTTATGACAAATTAATACATTCTATTTTGGACAGGTCTAGTATACCTAAAAATCTGTAATGATAGGCTTTGTATATGGGAATGACACCAACTACACTTACAGTCCACTGTATATTCTTTCGTCAAGTCATCCTGACAGGAATGATGTGAGACCCAATTTTTTGATAAATCTAAAGAATGCAGGTGCATAAAAAAACACATTAAATGCAAGAAAATTTACTGGTACACTCAAGATGCAGGAAATGGGGTATAATAGACAACAAAAACCTATATCCTCTGCCTTATGCCGGATCAAGATTTCACCCCAAAGTTGCGAAATTTTATGCAGCGTGTAGGTATCTCTAGTTTTAAATCTTTGAGTGACGCTGCTGGTGTTTCCGAGTGGCAAATCTTGTGTTTAAGAAGGGGAAGGTTGGAGCAAATGCGGGTAGAGGTTTTGCTGAAGCTATCAAAAATCCTACAGATATCACTGGGTGAAATAGTAGCAGCGTTTTCAACTGCAAGTTCTGATTCCCAAGTTGTAGGTTTTGCAGTCACAACTCACAACTTAGGTACGGATGAACAATTATTACAAGAAATTGCTGATTTGAAAAGAGAGTATGAACGAATCGTGCTGATGCTGGAACAACAGCGAGAGGTGTTACAGCAAGAGTTTCAGCAGTCGAGTTTACAAATTTTGGAATCTTTATTGTTGTTTTGGCCTACAGCAGCACAGAAAGCAAAGGATAATCCCCAGCTAGAAGCGGTTAAAATACTACCTGTGGTGCAAAAGCCTCTGGAAAAATTATTGCAGGCTTGGGGTGTGGAAGCGATCGCCTCTGTGGGAGCCGAAATACCTTATGATCCCCAATGGCATGAATTATTGCAGGGAACAGCCCAACTAGGCGAAAAAGTCAAAGTGTGTTATGTTGGATACCGTCAAGGTGATAAGCTGCTTTATCGAGCTAAGGTAAATCCTGTGTAATGATCAATTCTCTGAATCAGTTGTGTAAAATAAATCTTATAGTTAGGAGTTCCCTCGAACCATTTGTTAAATTAGCATAAAACAAAATATGTAATATCAACTATTGATTTGTAGAGAATAAATTTCTAGCTAAAAGCCGATGTCTATCAGTTCAAATTTGACAATTTTTTATGAATTTTTTATTAGAAAATTATATTTTTTTATTAAAAATTTTATATTGTATAAGCTATTTAAAGTAAGTAAATATTTCTATTGTTCTGATGATTATTTGAGGAAAATTTACTATATTGGTATATACTAGCTACAAGAGAACACCATTGATATCAATCAGAGTAACCTAATTATGAGTCAGCAGGTGAAAGTTCTTACACTTAAAAAAAATTTAAATGCTGAAACTGCATCAGAATTTCAGCAAGATATTGCCCAAATTCTAGAAAGTGGTGTAAAGGGTGTAAAGATTGTTTTAGTTGATTGTCAAAATATTACATTTCTGGATAGTTCTGGTTTAGGATCTCTAATATTAGCTTTTAAAACCCTACGAGATGCTGACATTAAAATGGTTCTCTGCTCGGTGAATGATCAAGTGAGGATGATATTTGAATTAACCAGTATAAATAAAGTTTTGGAAATTTTTCCTAGCCAAGATGCTTTTAATCAAGTCTTACTAGCTACAAGTTAATCAAATTTAATTTGCAGAATAGATAAATCATCATCAAAGGATTCTTTGGAGTTTAAATTGATTAAATATTTCAGTATATAATCAAGTTGGTAATCAACCGAATGTTGTAAGCTAACTAGCAACTGAACAAATCCATCCAGACTCCAAAGATTACCATCTGATTTAGTAATTTCATAAGCGCCATCGCTAAAAATGTAAAGACTACTGCATTTTTCAATTTGGTAAGTTTCATCCACATATTTTGCTTCAGGAAACATCCCAACTGGCATTCCTGGCGTTTTTAGGAGTTTTATTTCTGTGGTACTGGGAGATTTTCCAGATACTAATACTGCGGGTGGATGTCCAGCACTTGCATAAATTAGCTGGCGATTGATGCGGTTGTATACACCATACCAAATAGTAAAATATTTATCATTTTGATAATTGATTTGGAAAGTATCATTTAAAGCTTTTAACACCTGACTAGGCTGATAATAATTAAGTCCTTTGAGCGCACGGGAACGAAGCAAATTGAGTACAGATACAGAGGGAAGAGTTGCTCTGAGTCCATGTCCAGCAGTATCTAATAAATAAATTGCCAAATGATCAGCATCTAACCAATAATAATCAAAGCAATCTCCTCCTAGTTGTCGTGAGGGAATGAATCGAGAACTAATAGTCAGAGGTGTAGACATGGGTAAGGGCAAAAGGGATTTGACATATTCTGCTGCTTCTGCTAGTTCTGTTTCTAACAATAGCTTTTGGGTTTGTAAATCCCGATTTAACTGATGTAGACGTAATCCGGCTCTGACTCTGGCTTGCAGTTCATTTTGTTCAATAGGTTTGGAAATAAAATCATCAGCACCAGCATCTAGTCCTTTGACGCGATCTGCAACTGAATCTAAGGATGTTAATAAAATAAAAAATGTGGAGGATAATTTAGGGTCTTTCTTGATGCGATCGCAGACTTCTAATCCAGATAAACCTGGCATGATCCAATCACAAATGATTAGGGCTGGAGGACAAGCCAAAGCTTGTAAAATTCCTTCTTGACCATTATTAGCAGTGATTACTTGATAACCCTGTTTTTCTAACATCCTTTTAAGAAGGATCTGGATTGAATAGTCATCATCAATTACTAAAATCTGAAACATAATAAATCGTGTATACAATTAATATTATACCCAGGAATACAAATTAAAATACAAGATGAAAGTGATGAACAAATGGTTAGTAGTATGATGTCTCAAAATACTAACTTTGGTTTTAAAAAATCATTTTTAATGATCCATTTACTTACTAAGATTTTGATATCATCACATACAGCATATTTCAGTTAATAGCAGTACAGAATTGAAATCGAAGTAAGTATTAATCGGTGTGTATTCCTGACTCCTGGGGTATTATGAAGATGCCAGAGGATTGAGCCATAACAGCATGACTTTTTTTAACTGGTGTATATCACGATATACTTCTTGTTTAAACCATTGTCCTAAAGCATCAAGAGGAGTAAAAGAATTTCCAGCTTGCCAATTAATATCTTGACCTAATGGTGTGGTATGATTTCCTGGTAAGGTTTGTACTGTCACCATTTCTGGAAAACGTTTTTGTAATATTTTTGTTAAAATTGCTGATTGATCAAGATTATCATTGCTAAATTTGATTAAAAAATTACGACGAATTTGATAACGTTCTTCTACAAGTTGGTTAGTTTCTAAGGGTGTGGGAGTAAACTCAATCGCCAAAGTAGAATTTAATTGTTCTACGAGAGGAATGGCATCTTTAGCTGTGTAATTGTTAAATGATATGAGAATATTACCTGCCCTTTCTACTGGGAAAAGACTACCAATCAGTAAATGCAGTTTGCAACCCATACTGTGTCCAATACCATAAATTGGTAGGTACAGCTTGCGTAATTCGCCGGAATAGTGTAATCGTTCTATGGTGCGTTCAAAGTTCAGCAGTACAGATTCGGCGATCGCCTGATGATCTAAGGTGTTGACAAAAGGTGTAGCAACCACCACATAACCTTTAGCTGCCAACTGTTCTAGTAACCAGCGGTAAGTCAGGTGGGGTGCGGTAGCGACAAATGCACCCCCCAAAAAATGGATGATCCCGATGGGATGACGGGGAATAATTACCCAGTTGCCTCTAATTTCTTTCCAGTCCATATCAATGTGCAATACCTAAGCTAAATCCACGCTGCCGCGTGCTTCATATTCTTTAATATTACTCTGTTCCTGCCAGAGAAGATTAACAAAATTTTTGCGAGGGAGTAATCTGCTGGAAATAAGCTGTTGGACATTTAACTTCCATATTATCTAAAATTAAAACTCTTGTGGGGTGGGCATCCTGCCCGCCCTGGTTGTGTAAATTAAAGGTTTATCAGCTTAGAAATGAGTACCCAGGCAAAATTAATTTAACATATTGATAGAAAACAAAAATGTCTATATTCCTTATCTGTTCCCTCTCCTAACTATAAAATTTATTTTGCCCAACTACTTATTTTTTGATTTGGAAGTTTTTTAACCCTGCTCCTGTAACCTTCGCATTTCGTATTGCACATCTAAAGCAATCTGCAATGCTTCATTTAATAATCGTCCATGTTCTGTTGCTTGTTCAGTCACTTGGATAGCAGTTAAAGCAGCTAAATTACTAGCAAATAAATCAGCATTACTCAGGATGAAATTCTTATTTTCTCGCAAAATTCTTTCTGTCTTCAAAGCACGTATTAAATCTAATTTAGTGAAATTTAAAGCTTGAATAACTCGTTCTCTGTGCGTGATACCTACCTCTGGATTACCTGCTTCTTCTATTTGATCATTAATATATATAGCTTTAATCACTGCATTATATCTTTCCACATCATTAAGTAAATTTTGCAAAGAATTAGTCATATTTTTTTTGAGTAATTTGCTTTTACTCCTCCAAAGAAAATATAAGATAGTTTGGCTTAAACCCCCACTCCAGACACTAAATAAAATTAGTAATATCCAAGAGGGAATGGTAATCCAACTGGCAAATATTTTGATCATAACATCAAATACCAGATATGAAAAAACCAAAGTTGAACAACCGATAAAAATTACCGTAGCTCCTTCAGAACCTTTGATTTTTGCGATTAACATTTTTCGCCAATGATTGAGATAATTAGTAATGATAAACAATTCATTATGAACAGGTAAATTAGTCAATTTTTCCAACTCTTGATGACTAATTTCCAAACCTCTTAAATCATCACGCACAGCTTTACCAACCTCATGAAAATAGTAATTTACTCTAATATAGCAATGAAATTTCCGAAATGGTAAGTGAAATGATATAGCAGGAAAAGGAATAAGCATTCAGCCGTCAGCTATCAGCAAAACTCACCAAAAATATAAATATCAGCTTGTAAATTTTGCCGAATCATGATTTCTGAATAAGAGTGAATAAATAAAAACCCGAAAAAATAAAAATAAATATAATAGTAGTAGCATAAACTATGACATCTTTGATAATAAATAATATCCAATCTTTCCTCAGTTCTTGTTTAAATTTCAGTTCCCTTAACTTGCGTTCAAGTTCCACATCTTCTTTAGTAGATATATTCATCAAACTACTGGTATCTACATCATCAAGTATTTCTGCTGGAAAGCGTGTTGCTGCTGGAGTTGCAAAAGTTTCCAAAAAATTGTCTAATTGCTGATTTACCTCAGTTGTCACAATTGGTAGACTATACTGATTGAGCTTCCTGAGTTCTTTTTTGATCAGCTTTTTCACAATTTTCACTATTAATGCTTCTAAAGCTTCTAAATTTTTATCCGCCATCTGATTGAAAATTAAATATTTTCTAGGTAAGTATTCAGCAGTCAGTAATCAGTAATAAGCTATTATTTAGGATTTATGAGTATTGTTAACGAGGAATTAGGAATTAAAAATCCTTGCAAATTAGCCTCAAGAGCAGTTTTAGCTGACTGCTGAGTGCTGATAGCTGAATGCTTACTTTTCTAGTATCACCTTTAAAGTGTAGTTTAACTGAATGTCAAACAACTGAAGTTAGGGCTACAGTGAGAGCAAAAAGGTAAAAATGGTGATTATGGTTATTATAGTTGTCCTGATTAATATCATGATCTCAATAATGCTGCTTTACATAGCTCGATTGCTATGGCAACTTAAACACAAGCTAGGAATCATAGCAGACAGGTTAAACAGCTATGAACACGCTCTCCATACCGTATTATATACAGCACCAGCAAATATTTATACAGGACAACAGCAAATTTATGAATTATGGCAAAAACACCAAAACCTGAAATTGCAAATTCAACAGGTGCAACAAATTCTTAACCTCGTATTACTAGGGAGAAACATTTGGCAGAGGTATAAAAAGTATAAATTATAAACTTCACCGTGAGTTTCGACAGCTTCAACTACCGCTTGCTCCATGACTCCCTATTGCCAGAACATCAAACCAGCATAAAATGAGTGTAATGGATATAAAAGATTAACCATAAAAATGTCTAATAATCGTTCGGGAATATTTATAGGCGGTATGATGCTAGGAGCTACCATTGGTGCTTTAGCAGGATTACTCGCTGCACCCCGCCCGGGGAGAGAAACGCGGAAACTTTTGAAAAAATCAGCAGATGCCTTACCAGAGTTAGCAGAAGATATATCAACCAGCGTACAGATTCAAGCTGATCGACTTTCTGCCACTGCATTGCAAAACTGGGATGATACCCTAGAGAGACTACGGGAAGCGATCGCAGCCGGAGTAGAAGCCACCCAACGCGAAAGCCAAGCCCTAAACAGGCCAAACCCGGCTGAACCTAAAAACACTGATTCTCTCACCCAGAATCTATAACGCTCACAAATAGCATAACCGTGATTGACCCTCTGTTTTGGCTGGGACTGTCTATACTCTTAGTCGCTGCTAGTCTCACCGCTGTTTTAGTAGCGGCCATACCCGCTGTGCAGGAGTTAGCACGCGCCGCCCGTAGTGCCGAAAAATTTTTTGATACCCTCTCAAGAGAGTTACCCCCCACCCTCAAAGCCATTCGTAATACCAGTTTAGAAATAACAGACTTAACCGATGATGTGAGTGAAGGTGTCAAAAGTGCCGGTCAAGTCGTTAAACAAGTAGATCAAAGTTTGAATAGTGCCAAAAAACAAGCTCAAAATATTCAAGTCAGCACACGCAGCTTCGTAGTTGGTGTTAAAGCAGCCTGGAAAACTTTCACACGCCAAAAACCTGCCAGACGTAACCCCGAACGCTTATCCATTCCTGACAAACCAGAGTTAACTTTGCCAGAGCGAGAATTGCTAAGTTCGGAAAATAGAAGAATAGTTGATAGGTGACTGGTGACTGGGGACTGGTGACTGGTGACTGGTGACTGGTGACTGGTGACTGGTGACTGGGCATTGGGCATTGGGTTATTAACTTCCCCCTGCTTCCTGCTCCCCTGCCTCCTTCCTGCCTCCTGACAACTGACCTTAAATTAGAGTAAAGTAAACAAGTGTAAAGAAGTATCACTTTTCTCGTAATCTTTAAAAAGCACTTGTTTACCTTTGCCCTTAATATTTTGTATAAAAAATTCCATGCAGCGTTGTTTTTGGCGAAAAATCTTAGTATCCATTGCAGTATTTTGCTTTGCTGGGTCAATTTGGGCGATTCATTCACCATCAGCCTTAGCTTATGAAAATCCTGACTTACTACCGGACACATTTACCCCAGTTGTCGATTTAGCAAAGACTCTCCCAGACCCCCAGGAAGAAAAACTTGTCAAAGACTTAGAACAATTTGAAACGGATACAGGCTGGAAATTGCGAGTATTAACCCAGTATGACCGCACCCCAGGCAGGGCAGTGATCAAATATTGGGGTTTGGATGACAAAAGCATTCTTTTAGTTGCAGATGCTCGCGGTGGTAATATTCTCAGTTTTAGTGTGGGTGATGCGGTTTATGAACTTTTACCCCGCACATTTTGGATTGAACTACAAACCCGGTTTGGTAACTTGTACTTTGTCAGGGAAAACGGCGAAGATCAAGCAATTCTACAGGCTTTAGATTCAGTAAAAGGTTGTTTACTCAAAGGTGGTTGTAACGTCGTTCCTGGACTACCAAGAGAACAATGGATACTCACCCTGATTACATCAGCTATTGGTGGTGTGATTTGTGGCTTTGCGGCTCAACCCCGCGATGATAAACAAGTCTTTGCTTGGCAGTGGGCGTTAATTTTTTCACCTTTGTGGGGAATTTTGTTTATTGCCTTCGGTATTGCCCCAGTTATTACCCGTACCAGCGATTGGATTCCTCTAGTTCGTAATATTTCCGCTTTTTTAATAGGTCTGTTAGTCGCCTATCTCTCTCCTGTTTTCAGTCGTCCTTCTTCCAGTGCTGAGTCTTGAGTGACTGGGGACTGGGGACTGGGGACT
>NZ_JAQMTI010000106.1:0-5385 GCF_028329225.1 Sphaerospermopsis kisseleviana CS-549
ATCTTGATAGCTTGGTTGTAATCATCTATAGCACCTTGCTTATCTCCTAAATCATTACGGACAACTCCCCGGTTGTAGTAGGCTAGGGCAAGGTTAGGATTAATCTTGATAGCTTGGGTGTAATCATCTATAGCACCTTGCTTATCTCCTAAATCATTACGGACAACTCCCCGGTTGTAGTAGGCATTGGCATAGTTAGGATTAATCTTGATAGCTAGGGTGTAATCATCTATAGCACCTTGCTTATCTCCTAATTCATTACGGACATTTCCCCGGTTGTAGTAAGCATTGGCAAAGTTAGGATTAATCTTGATAGCTTGGTTGTAATCATCTATAGCACCTTGCTTATCTCCTAATTCCTTACGGACATTTCCCCGGTTGTTGTAAAATGCTGCACGGGGACTGAGTTCAATGGCTTTATTTATCGCTGCTGCTGCTTCTTTATATCTTTTTAAATCACTTAAAACTCCCCGCTTCTCATTATACAAATTAGGATTATTCGGCTGGAGTTGAATCGCTTCATTGATAGCTACTAAGGCTTTATCCAGTTGGTTTGATTCTCTATAAGCTACACTTAAATAATCCCAAGCAGGAACAAACTCTGGTTTAAATTTCACTGCTAGTTCTAATGCAGTTATAGCTTCTGAACCTTTTCCACTCCAATATAACGCCAAACCTTTGCCATAATAAGCCAGGTGAATAAACTCTGGTTTTTGCTTAATTGCTTCATCAAAAGCCTGTATTGCTTCTGGATAACGACGTAACCGCCACAGTTGATTTCCTCTTGCTAACCATTGACTGGCGGTAGTATTACTTTGAGATACATCTACTGATAAAATCGCTGTTTTAATAGACTCAACTTCTTGTTGATTTAGTTCTGGTGTTGGAGTGGTTTCTACCTTTTGTGCTGAGGTGTTCAGTCGGGTAGCTAATGCCAAAAATGTACTCACCGGAATACCCAAACTATTACCTAATTGGATAGTTTCTTGACTACTACTATTATTATCAATAGCAGTTTCTCCATCAGTTCTGCCATGAATACCTATTACCCGCCCTTGGGAATCTAAAACAGGTCCCCCACTCATGCCGCCAAAGGTGATACTACTATAAACTAATTCATATCCTCCTGTTAAAGAAGCTGCACTTTGGGCTGTACCAGAACTATTAGTATTAAAATCTGATTGGGTAGTATTTAATAATCCTACTTCCTTACTATAAATTTGTCCCAATGTAAACCGCCAAGGTGATTTTTCTCCTAACCTGGGATAACCCGCCGTGAACATATATTCATTATCTTTGGTAGGATAATCTGCTAAGGTGGCAACTTGATAATTGTCCTGACTGGTGAATTTAACTACTGCTAAATCTACCCCTTCTTCTAATTTAATCGTGCTTGGTTCTACGTTATATTGTTTACCATCTACTGTGAGGATTTTATAAGTATTTGCCTCGCATAGTCCTACTTTATCTGGTGGTTTACAAACTACATGAGCCGCAGTTAAAACGGTGTAAATATCTCCTTCCTTAGCAATAATTACCCCTGAACCATTACTACCGCTACTGCTATCAATTCTGACGGTAATTTGTTGAGCTTTTGCTTCTAGTTCTCCTAACCAACCTGTTAATGGTACTTCTGCTATTGTCTGTTTAATATCTGGGATAGGTAAATTATAAGCGGTGAGAACTTCTGGTTTAACTTGAGCTAAAACGGTTTTAATGGGTATTCCCCAACTCAGTTTTCTGAACTCTTGAATTTCTGTATTTGTGGGGCGTTTTCCGTCGGTATAAACATAAGCAGAATTGACTAAAGGATAGGAACTAATGCCATTAATTCCTATTAAATTTCCTGTATTACTAATAATTGGACCGCCACTCATTCCTTGTTGAATATCGCTGGTATAGCCAATTTCATAACCATCTTTTAAACTCGGTTGGGAGATGATTTGTTGTACTTCTCCTGTTGTGAATACTAATTTATCTTCAGATACAGCATATCCTGCGGCTATAACTGGTGTTTCTAAGTTAATATCAAAGGAGGCGATTCTGTCCGCAATTTCTGATGGTAAACAATATTGTTGATTAGATGTAAATTCTAATATAGTTAAATCAAATTGATCAAAGTTAGTATTAGGTAATATCTTAGCTGCATATTTTTGACCATCGGCTGTGATAATATTGATGTTATTAATTCTTCTGACAACGTGGGAATTAGTCACTACTAAATAAGAGTTACCTTTTCTAGCGAAAATTGTCCCGGAAGCGCCTCTTTCTTTGTCTCTGACTCTAACTGTAATTTGTTTAGCAATGGTTTCTAATTGTCGGTTTGAATAAATACCGTTTAGTGGATCTTCTGGTTGTAATTTGCACTTTTGGGATATTGGTGTAAGTTTTGTAGTTTTGATTTGGGTTTCTATTGCTGACACTGGATAGGGTAGCAGTAGTAAGCAGGAGATAATGGCAATTTGACGTTTCATAATTAGTTAAATAGTGTTTTTATTAGTAGTGGTTTACCCCCCTTAATCCCCCTTTGTCAAGGAGGGGGAGGGTTCTGACAAGGGTAGGTTTTTAATATTATCTGTGAAGGCAGGACCAGGAAGACAAGGAGGGAAAGTAGACAAGGAAGATTTTATACGAAAAATGTACTTCGGCTTCGCTCAGTACAAGGTCTGTTTAGCCTCAGTTTTTGTTACCAATTGTACATTTTAGTTACGTATTTCCTCCCTTGTCACCTTGTCTGCCTTGTCCTCCAAGTCTTGCCCTCACGACAATGTAAAATACCTACCCTTGTGAGAGGGTGGGGTATTTTGTTATTTAGAGATATTTCTGAGATATTCACCCAGATTCAAGTAAGTATTTTCACCGGAATTTTGCCAATTTAAGTCTGAAGTTCTACCTTCTCTGATTTCATTAAGTTCAGCTAAAACTGTAGTGGGGTTTACACCTGGTCTGACACTAAATAAAATATTGTTTTTATTGCATTGACCAGGTTTAGCTGCACAGATAACTCCCAAACCGTTCAACTTACCGGTTGTTAAATAATCTAATTGGCCTTGTTGGTGAAATTGCTGGAATTTTCTACTTACTGTTTCACAGCGTTTTGTAGGAGTCCATCCGCTATTGGGAAAAGAGTCGGATCTCCAAGCAATTATGGGTACATAAGGGTCATGTTTTTTGTTGGGAACGAAGGCCATGGTAGTGGGAACTTTTTCCGTATTACCTTTGTAAGAAATTGAACGACAAGCAAAACTAACTTCTTGCTTGGGAATCTCTTGACTCAAACCAGGGTTAACACTCAGGGTAACTGTCAATGCGGTGAATGTTAAGACACTAGTTAATGCTGGTAGTTGCATAATACTTGACCTTTGATTACTGAATTTTGGTGATTATGGCGCTACTTTCTTTTAAACTTTATAGGTGTTGGTGAGTGAAAATATGAATTTTTCTCACGCAGAGACGCAGAGGCGCGGAGTTTGAGATATGGAATTTTTGATTTTCATGTCTCAATTCAGCAAGGCTACTTGATACACACATAAATTAATTATATACTAATTTTTTGAAAATATTCAGGTGTTTACTTAGAAGTTCATTTTATGATACAATCCAATCTGATGGATCAATACTGTAACTATATCATGTATTATTTTATCTATCATGTACTATTGTACCCGACCCCACTGCCCTAGTCCTGAAAACCGTTTTCCTGACTCTCCAGATTCTCACACTAAGTCGGGAATATTTTGTCAAGCTTGTGGAATGCCCCTAATATTAAAGGGGAGAAAGGGACATTATCAAACTATTAAACCTCTGGGGAAAGGGGGATTTGGCGCTACTTTTCAAGGTATTGATTTAGATTCTGTGAATCAGCGTCAATGTGTGATCAAACGATTGAATATTAATGACAACCCGGAAATTGGTGACAAAATTGTTGAAGGAATCAAAGCAGCTTTTGATCGAGAAGCTCAGGTTTTAGAATTTTTAGGTGATAATAGCGGGAATATTCCTACTTTATATGATTATTTTTCCTTTACTGCTCCTGCTTTTGGTCAACAAGAAGAACTTGAGTTTAAATATTTAGTACAACAATATATCCAAGGTGAAGATATATCTAAGGAACTCAAAAGAAAAGGTCGTTTTTCCGAAACAGAGACTTTAGATTTTTTAAAGCAAATTTTACCGATTTTACAATTTATTCATGATCAAAATTCTATCCATCGAGATATTAAACCCAGTAATATTGTTAGAGAAACAGCCACACAAAAACTATTTTTAATTGATTTTGGGGCGGTAAAACAGGTTTTCTCCGGTCAAATAAATGTACAATCAGCTATAGTTTTTCATACAAAAGTATACGCTGCTCCTGAACAAAGACCTGAAGAAGGAATAATAGGACAAATTTATCCGTCTAGTGATTTATATAGTTTGGCTGTTACTTGTCTGGAGTTACTCACAGGTACAACTCCCGTTGATTACCTTAGCAATAATTACCAAAATTGGCGACAACAAGCTAGTAGAATTATTAGCCCTTCTCTAGCTAATATTTTAGATAAAATGCTCAAGGTTAACCCTAGACATCGGTTTCAATCAGCAGCAGAAGTGATGAAGGCTATAAATGAATCTCGAATAAGTAAACCACTGACTGAACCACCGACTGAACCACCAACAATTATTCCTAAACAACTTGAAACATTAAAGCCTTTATTGATCAAATCGGTGTTTTTGATATTGCCAATAATTGTTGGTGTGATAGGTGTTAATAGTTATTTGCGATCACCAAAAGTAGTAGAAGTAGTAGAATATGCAAAATCTGGGATTAAGTTTCAATATCCTAAAGATTGGGAAGAAACGCCAGCTATAGATCAATTAACGCGAATTGTTCCGAAAAATACGATTTCATCTTCTCTAACTCCAGAGTTTTTTATCACTACAGAGGAGTTATTCTCGTCGGAAACTTTGGAAGATTATACTAAGTTTTCTATCCAACGAATTGAAGAATCAGGACAAAATACGAAAATTATCAAATCTGAACCTATACAACTTGGTGAAACACAAGGTTATCAAGTAGTTTATGAAAGCAGAGATAATATTCACAAGGTAAATTTCCAAGAAATGCAAGTATGGATTGTTAATGGTCAAAAAGCCTATATTCTCACCTATCGCGCTGAAGATAAATCCTATCCAGAGTTTGTAAAAACTGTGGAAGACACTATAATTAAATCCTTTAAACTGGAAACAAACAAACTCTGGTAATTAGGGTTTGCTGAATAAACCTAAAACCTTGATATATCAAAGGTTAGAGGCTGATAAACACAGAAATTAGTGCAAGGGTTTTGAAGGGTATACCGGAAAAAGTGTGCATTTTTTGGGATTTCAAGAGATGGCAAAGAA
>NZ_JAQMTI010000107.1:0-5774 GCF_028329225.1 Sphaerospermopsis kisseleviana CS-549
TCGCGTCGGCAATAGTCTCAATTCAATACTTGATATCACTGTATTATATATCAAGTAGTTGATTTTTTCCTAAAAATATATTGATTTTTGTCAATATAAGTATAGTTTTGTCTATGAAATTGTCAACTTAGGACTTGCTCAATTACTCAATTACTCAATTACTCAATTACTCAATTACTAAAAATTACTATAGTGACAAATACAGGAAATACAAATCATCAAGAGTTAGTCGGTTTGATTTGGAGTATAGCCGACAAACTCCGGGGACCTTATCGCCCTCCCCAATATCGGCGGGTGATGTTACCTTTGATAGTGTTGCGGCGATTAGATGCGGTATTAGAACCAACTAAGAAAGCTGTACTAGAAGCCCAAGTAAAATATGAGGGGATGGAGATAAAAGGAGACGCATTAGAAAAAGCGATCGCCAAAGTTGCCACAGGTACAGATAGAACTCAACCTTTATACAATCTCAGTAAGTTCACATTTAATAAATCTGATACCTCATCCACAGAACCTAACTATATTCCCCAATATGTAAGTTTATTGAGTGACCCAGATGGTATTACCAGTAACTTACGCAATTATATCAATGGTTTTTCCCCCAGGGCGCGAGATATATTTGAAAAATTTGATTTTGATGCGGAAATAGAAAAACTCGATGAAAGTAATCGCTTGTATTTAGTGATTAAAGAACTTTGTAAACCAGAAATAGATGTATCACCAGAGAAACTTTCTAACCTACAAATGGGTTATTTATTTGAAGAATTGGTGAGAAAATTTAATGAACAAGCAAACGAAGAAGCGGGAGACCACTTTACACCCCGTGAAGTAATTCGCTTGATGGTAAATCTGGTTTTCTGTGATGAACAAGATGTCTTTAAACAAGGTATTTATCGTTCTATTTATGACCCCACAGCCGGTACAGGGGGAATGTTATCAGTAGCAGAAGAACATATTAAAAATCAGAATCCCCAAGCTAATTTAGGGTTATTTGGGCAAGAATATAACCCCGAATCCTATGCTATTTGTTGTGCAGATTTACTGATTAAAGATGAACCCATTGATAATATTATTTATGGCGATACATTGGGAGTAAAAAACGCTAAAGTTAAGAGTAATAACTTTTTACCCCAGGACGGACATCCTGATAAAAAATTTCATTATATGTTTGCCAATCCTCCCTTTGGAGTAGAATGGAAACCAGAGGAAGATTTTGTTAAAGATGAATATGAAAGCTTAGGATTTAATGGCAGATTTGGCGCAGGTTTACCACGCATTAATGATGGTTCATTGTTGTTCCTCCAACATAAGATATCAAAAATGCACAAACCACCAGAGGAAGGAGGAGACGGTTCAAGAATTGCCATTGTTTTTAATGGTTCACCTTTATTTACAGGAGATGCGGGAAGTGGTGAAAGTAATATTAGAAGGTGGATCATTGAAAATGACTGGTTAGAAGCGGTAGTTGCATTACCTGACCAGATGTTTTATAACACCGGAATTTTCACTTATATTTGGTTAGTTACTAATAAAAAAGCGGATCATAGAAAAGGTAAAGTACAGCTTATTGATGGTACAAAACATTACCAGAAAATGAAAAAGAGTCTTGGTAATAAGCGCAATGAATTATCCCCCGCACATATTACCGAACTGGTGCGATTATATGGAGATTTTCACCACAATGGTATTAGTGAAGTAGAAACAGATGGACAAATAGAACAGCGAGTATGTTCTAAAATATTTGATAATCGGGAATTTGGCTTTTTAAAGATTACGGTAGAACGTCCATTAAGATTAAATTTTCAGGTAAGCGAGGAACGTTTAGGGAGATTATGGGAACAAACAGCGTTTCAAAATTTAGCTACTACTAAAAAGCGCAAAGATGAAAAAGTACAACAGTTAGAAATATTAGAGGGTAAAAATCTCCAATCACAGATTATTGATGCTTTACAAAATATGCAAGCTGATAAACTGTATTTATCCCGTACAGAGTTGGAAACAGATTTAAATAAGGTGTTAAAAAAGGCAGGATTGACATTAAAAGCACCTGTGAAAAAAGCGATTTTAGCAGCATTAGGAGAAACAGATCCACAAGCAGAAATTTGTACAGATGCTAAAGGAAATCCTGAACCTGATAGTAATTTACGTGATACAGAAATTGTGCCTTTACCAGATGATATTCCTTTACCTTTACCCTTGGAATATGGAGACAAAGCGAGTGTCAATGAATTGATTAAGTTAGTAGAAAACCACTGTCAAAAATATTTAGAAAAAGAAGTTTTACCCCATGTTCCAGATGCTTGGATTGATTTTGATAAAACTAAAGTAGGTTATGAAATTCCTTTAAATCGCCATTTTTATGTATATCAACCACCCAGAAATTTAGATGCAATTGAGGATGATATTAAATCTTTGGAAACGGATATTATGGCGATGTTAGGGGAAGTGGTATAGGTTATACTAACAGAATTAAGGGTATGATGGAAGATTGTCAATAAAAGTTTTCATCTTGTTTTTGGGAATATGCTGTAAAATTAAAAGATAGATTGGGGAGATTTTAGTAATGGCATTAGTGATTTTAGATGAGCAATTAGAAAGTATGCAGATTTCAGAAGCAGTCAGACAAAAGGCTTTACAAAAAGCCAAGGAAGGTTATGTAATGACATTATTAGAAGTAGGAGAAATTACCAGTGGTAGGGCTGGTAAAATTCTTGGCATTTCTCGTTTAGAGGTCATAGAAATGATGAAAAAATGGGGTATTTCTCTTTTTGATGATTCTCAAACCTTGGATGAATTACGTCAAGAAGTAGAACAAGCAGAATTAGTTTTAAATCAACATAATTATTAAATGATAATCGTTTCTGATAAGCTGTTGTGCATTTAATGTGTATAAGTGGAACAGGCCTGTTAAACAAGAGTTCAGAATATTAGGATTATACAATTTAGCTGTGTAACAGCTTATAAGTGGAACAGGCATCTTGCCTGTTAAACAAGAGTTCAGAACATTAGGGTTATACAATTTAGCTGTGTAACAGCTTACAAGAGTCGTTGAAATTAGATTTAGGGGAGTCAGAAGCCATTGCTTTAGCGGAGGAAATAGGAGCTTCTCAGTTGTTAATAGATGAAAAAGCAGCACGGAAATTTGCTATAGCTCGCAAGTTGCCTTTAATTGGTACTGTAGGGGTATTATTATTAGCAAAGCGTCGGGGTTTGTTGGCTAGTATTCAAGGTGTTTTAGATGAGATGCAAGCACAGGGAATGAGAATTTCTGACAGACTTTATGTACAAGTTTTGACTTTGGCACAGGAACAGGATTAAGAATAAAAAAGAAGTAGGGTATTTGTTCAGGTATAATAAAAATACAGCTAAGGGAGATTTTATAATTATGCAAATCACCATAGATTTACCAGATAATTTAACAGATAAGATTCAAAATGAATGGGGTAATTTACCACAAAAAATCATTGCTAATCTTGTCTTAGATGCTTTGCGGGAAGGTTTAATTGATTTTCAGGAAATGAAGGAGATGCTTAATTTTTTCTCTGAGGTAGAATTAAAGGAATTTTTAAAACAAAAGAATATGCTGCATACTAAAGGAATCCTCAATTTATCTGGTGCTTGTGCGGATATTGATTTAGGAGAAGATGAACTAGGGATTTATGAAGATAGGGATGATGATTTAGTTGGGGTGTTTAATGAATAAAAATTCTTTAGTTTATTTATTAGATACAAATGTTTGTATTATGTATCTCAAGGGGAGGTCATTGAGTATTAATTATCATCTCGATAATCTAGAACCTGAAAAAGTTGCGGTTTGTTCTGTGGTGAAATCTGAGTTATTTTATGGGTCAAAGCGAAGTAATAACCCTGAAAAAGCTTTGAAGATTCAAAAATCATTTTTATATCAGTTTGTATCTTTACCTTTTGATGATAATTGTGCGGAAGTTTATGGACAAATTCGGGCTGATTTAGCTAAAATTGGTACTCCTATTAGTTCCAATGATATACAAATTGCTGCTATTGCTTTAGCGAATAATTTAATATTGGTAACTCATAATGTGAGAGAGTTTAGCAGAATTGACGGGTTAAAGTTTGAAGATTGGGAAGTTAGTTAAATGGGTAAGTATCAGGGTTATGATAAGTATAAAGATTCTAGTGTTGAGTGGTT
Source organism: Sphaerospermopsis kisseleviana CS-549 (assembly GCF_028329225.1). Taxonomy (NCBI): domain Bacteria; kingdom Bacillati; phylum Cyanobacteriota; class Cyanophyceae; order Nostocales; family Aphanizomenonaceae; genus Sphaerospermopsis; species Sphaerospermopsis kisseleviana. The sequence continues at coordinate 4,169 of NZ_JAQMTI010000107.1, forward strand.
GGGTGATGTTCCTGAGCATTGGGAAGTAAAACGAGTTAAATATGCTTTTCTACTACAAAGGGGTTATGATTTATCCCGTGATGAAATGGAAGAAGGCAAATATCCAGTTTGTGCTTCTAATGGAATAATTGGTTATCATACATCATTTAATGTAAAAGCTCCATCAATTACAGTAGGACGAAGTGGAAGTGTTGGAGAAATAAATTATATTGATCAGGATTTTTGGGCGCATAACACAGCATTGTATGTCAAAAATTTCATCAATTCTGACTCCAGATTTATTTTTTATCTTCTCAAAACATTAGATATTAAATCTTTAAGTTGGGGTACTGCTGTTGGCACTTTAAATCGAAATTATATACATGATTTATTTAGTGGTTTTCCCCCATTAGAAGAACAAGAAAAGATAGCCCGATTTTTAGACTATAAAACCAAACAAATAGATGAACTGATAGCGAAGAAAGAAACCTTGATACAAAAACTGGACGAAAAACGCACCGCCCTTATTAGTCACGCAGTCACCAAAGGACTAGATGTAAATGTCCCGATGAAAGATTCTGGTATTGAGTGGTTGGGGGCGATTCCGCAGCATTGGAAACCTGTTCGATTAAAACATATAACTCACCAAATTATTGACGGAGCGCACTTTACTCCAACTTATGTTGATGATGGAATACCTTTTTTAAGAGTTACTGATATTGTTCAAGCAAAAAATAATTCTATTGACATGAACAATATTAAATTTATTCCTAAAGAAGAACACAAAATATTATCTCTCAGATGTAAACCAAAAAAAGGAGATTTACTTTATTCTAAAAATGGAACAATAGGCGTTGCTAGAATTGTTGATTGGGACTTTGATTTTAGTATTTTTGTTAGCTTATGTCTAATTAAAGTTATCAAAGAAAAAGTTAATGTTGAGTTTTTACAATACTCTTTATTAGGTAAATTAACAGAAACACAAATTAATATTGGGGCAAAATCTAATACTGTTACCAATTTACATTTAGACAAAATCAAAGAGTTTTTAATTGCTCTCCCAACTCTTGATGAGCAAAGAAAAATTATTCAATATCTCGACCAAAAAACAGCCCAAATAGAAGAACAAAAAACCAAAATTCAACAAGCGATAGACGTATTAAAAGAATACCGCACAGCCTTGATCACCAATGCCGTCACAGGTAAAATAGATGTGAGGAAAATTCCCATACCTAAAATATAGTTAATGTAGCTAAATAAATCAAACCTGTAATCATAAAACCTGATGCTAAAACATTTTTAAACCCGTTCCCTATTCTCTACCACAAAACCCATGATAGACCACGATAGACTATTTAAAGAATTAATCCAAACATTCTTTTGGGAATTTATAGAACTGTTTCTACTAGAAATATTAGAATATGTAGAAAAAGACACCCTCACCTTTTTACCAGAAGAAATATTTACAGATGTCACCGCTGGAGACAAAAGAAAAATAGACCTATTAGCACAAGTCAAATGGCAAGGAAAAGACAGTTATTTTTTAATACATCTAGAAAACCAAGGATATAATCAAAAAGAATTTGAACGGCGAATGTTTCATTACTTTTCCCGTTTAGATGCCAAA
>NZ_JAQMTI010000108.1:0-181989 GCF_028329225.1 Sphaerospermopsis kisseleviana CS-549
AAAGATACTCAATATCATCACTAATTTCTTTCAGTATCATTCCCATTTGATGAAATAAATCGTTCATTAACATAAAAACTCCGTGCAATCTCCTGTTAAATCGTGATTTATCTAACATATTTGGAATCAAACCATGTTCTTGCATATAAATACAAGCCTTACTATGGTTGCCATTAAAGTACATCGCTGCACATATAGCCGTTGTGATAATTTCTGCATCACTCATGACTCTACGACTATCTTCTTCATGTCCAATCGCTTTCAATAAGTCATCCGTGATAGCATAGATGGCAATTATTTCATTTAACATACACCCCTCCTTTTTTTCTGACTGGAGGGGATTTTATTACTTTATTCACCCACTGCCTTCACAAAGTACAGCCTTAGCGATCGCTCTTCCCCATAACTAGCAACTTGGGTTATTAATTCCTGAACCCAACATTTAGGCAAGATTGAAAGTAAAGCAGCGATAATCTTAGACTGCGATTTAATTGGCATTTCATCTAAAAAATACTGCCAATCAATATCATCTAAATGTTTATCTATCGCAAATACTGTTTTAACTATTTCCTGATGAGATTTCGTCTCGAAATTTTGCAGACTAAAATCTATATCTGTCATTTCCAATTCCTCTTTTACAACATCGCTTATATCATCCAAATTATTCCTTTTGCTATTATTACTATTTAATAGAGAAAGGAATATTTTTAACCATTGTTTCCAACCTCCTCCAAACTCAGTTGCTAATTTGGAAATATAACCCTGACTCATACCAGAAACTGCTGCTACAACTGGTTGAGTAATCTTTTGTCCCTGTAACCAAAGTTCTTTAACTGCTGTTTCAATTTTCCACCAAGATTTCTCATCTTTAGAACCAGCTTCAATTGTCATTTCTGCTGCTTGTATATATTTGATTTCATGTTCTAAAAAGCTCAAATCGTAATCAGCACAAAAATAAAAATTAAGTTCTGATTCCCGACGATTATTTACTCTTAATCTGCCAATAGCTTGGATAATTTCCGATTGCGTAACCCAATCAATAAATTTTTGTAAATCTTGATTGATTTTTGAGTAAGATAATGGTTTATTACTATTCCTATGATTGAGTTTTCCATCATCCCAGTTATGATAGTTAACTTGCTCATCAGTGGGTTTTAAAGTCAGATATAAGGTTTCTAAATGCCCGATATTCTGATAGGGAATCCCAAAAGTAGCTAAAGCTGTAATTTCTTGGAAATCATTAGAACCGCGACTGTCTCTAAACCAACCACCATCTTCATTTTCACAGCATTTCACAAAGTCAATAAATTTGATATCACTATGACGAGACAATAATTCTTGTCGGAGTGCGCTGACTCTTTCTTGACAGTAGGAAGAACGATTTTTTGAAACTTGTCCTAATCCTGTAATTTGGATAATTTGTAAATTATTAGGTTTCCTTATTTCTTGCTCTACAGTTAAAATTGCTTCTGGTTCAATATCAAACCACCAAGCTATATACTCAGGTTTTGTAGTAGCATCTAAGTAAACATTCCATAGTGTTGATTGACTAATTGCACTATGACGTGAATTACGAGTTGTCACGCTCAACTTACCATTATCAATCCGCATTGCGCCGGGAATTTTTCTACTCCAAACTTGTAAAAATGGTACAAACCAGTTAACTACTACTTCTGTTTGAATTTTATCCACTAATTCAGAAATAGGATTACCAAACTGTTTTCGCACTTTTTTGGGTAAATCACTTAAATCTACTCCATACCTACTGGTAGAGTTAAAAATCGGTAATAAATCTGGTTGTAAAATCTGCATTACTTCTGTAATGATTTCATCTAAATTTTCTGGTGCTTTACCCAACATTCCTCGGACACCAGCATCATTCCAACCGTAGTAAGGTTGTTGAATATCTCCTGTGATACATTCTCTTAAAACTGCCCACATTGGTTGTAATTGCAGACTGATTTCAGGAGAATGAGTCATTAACTCTGCCATTACTTGATCAATGTCCCGTAAATTGGCAGTGATAGTATTAACTGGTTGTACTGTTTGCATAACTTCATCCCAGAAAATACCGCTAGTTGACCAGTCGAAATCTTCTGGTTGGGGTGCGCTGTCGGGATGGGAACGAATGCGATCGCTCTTGAAAGTCTCTTTCCTTAAAAAACGATGTCCAAAACCGGGACCTGCACAACCACGACAAGCTTCTAGTAAATGACAAGTAGCACAGATGGGGTTTTCTGCACCTTCAATAGAGTCTAAATTCTTACTACGTAAAACATTAAAAATCTGACTACGATGGCAATTACCTTTTGTATCTGGTGTTTCTCCCTGTTTAGGCCATCTTAAATAGCGTTTCCCGTTAGGGGTAGTGTCCCAGACCATACCTGAATTACGTACATCCAGATATTCATAATTGCGTTCAATGGTTTCTGTACTCACATTGCGAGCATGACTGGTAAAATACCATAACTTTTCTACTCCCAAAGCTGTTGGTAAAGCTGTTCCTGCATCATGGCTTTTAAATGTACCGGTGGGACTTTTATCTAAAATGTGTTTCCACCCGGCTGCAATAGCTTCAGCGTAAACTTGCAAACGCTGACCTTTTTTGAAGATAATTTTCGGTGGTTGTTGTAAAGTGCCATATTTAGCGAACTTTCCAGGTTTGTACTCAATGACATTGCATGGTGCAATGGGTGAGGATAAACCTTGCTCATCTTCCGAAAGCAGTTGTTTTTCATCAGGTTGTGATGTAAAGGAATTGGGAACAATATCTCTTAAACTCTCTTTCCTTCGTGTCCTTTGTGTTCTTTGCGGTTCGTTTATCTGAAAATTACACTCATCTTGATCCAGAAGTTCTGTAACTCCCTGATCTGTGGAAAGTTCTGTTTTTCCATCTTCCCTGTACTCTGTTCTCCTATTCGTGATTCTGCTAAAACCATCATGATCAGCATTTAACCCAAAGGATGAAACAGAAAAATCACCTTTGAAAACACCATCACCTTGTAAAGCTGCGTCAAACCTCTTAACCTTGTCTTTTCTTTCTCCGTGTACTCTGTGCCTCTGTGGTTCGTATCTATCCGATACTCCCGAATTTTGTTGACCAAAACCATTTTTGGGACGATAACGCTCCACCATGCGCCCAAACCAGAGCTTTAGTTTGTAGAGCATTCCCCATTCTCTGTCTATCTGAGCCAGAGACTGTTGTACTTGTTCTGAACATCCAGCGAAAAACTCTTCTGGTGTCAAAAGAGGTAGGGGAGCAGTGTGCGGGGGACAGGGGGAAGGTATTGCTTCATTATTCCAACTCACCATTACCTGATATCCACCTTTACGGCAGTATTCAACGCCTTTTGCATACTGCTGAATTAAATCTAAATTGTCTGTAGAGTTGGGAGCAGGTTTTAGCGTGATCAACTTATCCTGCACCAACTGGAATGAACCTTGTTTGAGTAGTTTTCTGATTTGCTGATGGATATGATGACGATTCAGGTAAGCAGCCGTGCTAATTAGTTTAATCTCATCTTGCCGACCTACGGCCAGTAATTCGTCAATGTCTAATTGCTCTTTAGTTTCCAATTGTCCCCAGTCACCCACAGAGAGATGATATCTGCATTTACGGCACTGTTGCAGAGTATCTTCATTACCTTGGGCAATATGAGGATTGAGTATAGCACCAGCATCAGGCATCAAGCGAATTTTTTGGGGACGCAACCGCTTCAAGTAATCTTTGAGGGTTTTGTTACCATAGCGTGCGGCCACTGCTGTACCAATGACGGCAATATCAGTTTGTCCAGAACGCCACAAAAACACGGCGGTGAGTAGAGACTTGAGTGCGCCTTCGCAAAGAATTACTACTTTTGCCCTTTTACTGTTTGGGTGTTTCCAGCAAAACAGAGGTAGTTCCCCATTTGGTAAATGTGGTCCGTTTCCTCCTTGGTTGGAACTACTCAACCAGATGTATTTGGGTTTGGTTTGCAGAGTAGCAATTTGAAAACCGGTGATTTGAAAATTGGGGTCAAGGGCTGCGATCGCAATTCCTTCTCTCCCCAATAGTCTACCTTCAAGTGACACCCCAGCCAAAGCAGATGTTACCCCCACCGGGGCAGATAATCCTGGTTCCCAGCTTCTCACCCAACCTAAGTCTTTGAGCCAGTTAATTTCCTGAGTAGTCAACTGTCGTTGTGTTTGCAGGTGGGAGATATGTTGAGTACCCAAACTACTCACAGTGGAGTTTAAAAGTAATCGGTTTTGCCTGTTCCGTTCCTCAATACTCAACCCCTTGTTTATCTTTCTGCTACCAGCCCGACTTTGAGGCGAAGACAGACGCTCACCCTGGATTTGACCACTTTTATCATCTGGGACAAATAAACCGCCCATATCGTTACGCAGGAGCTTGATAAAGCGATAACCAGCAGGGGCATCATATTGGCTGAAACTCCGCAAGCACTCAATTAAGTTATCTGAGCGAATAGCGCAACCGTGATGGTTGCCACAGACAGGACAAGGATTGCGTTTGGTGGTGTATTGACGTTTCATGGCAGCGCACTCAAAACCAGGTGAGTAGTCCCCGCAGGGCTGAAATAGATGTTCTGACTAGGATACAACCCCGTTTTGAGTAGTTTTTTTCCGGCCATATCTATATAATGTGCAGGTTTTATTAAATTTGAGTTGTAATTTCCTGAAAGCTTTATGGGGTAAGGGTTTACTCAAAAATCAATTATCACAAGGGGGGGAGTTAATTATCACAGGTGGGGGACATAATGAGTAGTCGAAAATTGCCCCTTTTTTATTGTCAATAAGGGTGAGTAGTTATTATTTTTGAACATAATATCAATGGTTTTGAGATTTTTTATTCTCAATAAGCTGGATGTTTATCACGAGTGGGGGATATGGCGATCGCTTTTTACGGTGCTGTTCGTGATAGTTCCTTGAGGGGGAGTTATTGAGTAGTTGAAAATTACCCCTTTTTTATTGTCAATAAGGGTGAGTAGTTTTTATTTGTGAACGTAATATCAATGGTTGTGAGCTTTGTTGTTGTCAGTAAGCTGGATATTTATCGCAGGTGGGGGGTGTGGCGATCGCCCTTATTCTTCCTCAAGAGCGATCGCCCTATCACACTTCATCAAACGTTATATTTGCTCAACATCAAATCGGTATAATCGGTTGTACAATCTCTCCCATGTATGACGATACCTGCCGATACCTTGCCGAACACTTCTCCGCCGACTTCGCCAGTTGGCTGTTAGGGAAGTCTGTCACAATGACAGAACTCAAACCCTCTGAACTCTCCCTCGATCCGATTCGCGCCGATGCCCTAATTTTACTGGAATCAGACGAATCTGTTTTGCATATCGAGTTCCAAACACTTCCCAAAAACAATATTCCATTCCGTGTTTTGGATTACCGCGTGCGAATGTACCGCAAAGATCCAACTAAACCGATGCGGCAAGTTGTGATTTATCTGAAGCAGACTACCTCAGAGTTAGTTTATCAAACCAGTTTCACAATGGAACGCACACACCATGAATTTGATGTCATTCGTTTGTGGGAGCAACCTGCTTCACTATTTTTGCAATATCCTGGACTATTGCCCTTTGCTACACTGGGACAGACTGCCAATCCAGCAGAGACCTTACGCCAGGCAACTAAAATTGCCGATCAGATTGAAGATCCAGCGATACAGGCGAATCTGATAGCAGCCTCAGCAATTCTGGCTGGGTTAAGATTAGAGCAAGACGTAATTTATAGTTTAGTGCGGAGAGACATCATGCAAGAATCTGTGATTTACCGTTCGATTCAGGAAGAAGCAGGGGCAAAAAAACAGAGAGAAATTGCCAATAATTTACTAAGAGAAGGTTTAGCGATTGAGATGGTTGCCCGTGTAACAGGCTTATCGCTCAAAGAAGTCCAACAAATTCAACAACAACTGAATGAGTCTCCACAGAATTAGTCCTAACTGTATGGTTATAGCAGCCTAACAAATCGGTTGCAGTACACTGACAAGAAAAGATGTTTATCTTTGATGATAAAGCGATTGCCTTTGGCACTGCGCTCCGCGCAATCGCTTCTTATGGTGGTGTTAGTGGTAATTCCTTGAGGGGACTTAGTGAGTGGTTTAAAATTGCATAGCAATATCGCATCTGTCAATTCAAAGGTAGTGTCTTTACCTATACCTAAATACTTGTAGGCAGCTTGACAAAATTCTTCTAAGAAAGTACGTTTCATATTGGCGAGTAAAACTAGGTGATTCTTCTCTTAGCTTCTGCCAAAAAGAGACTGTATTCAATCAGACTCCCTTTTTTTCTTGAACATCACCGATTTAGTCTAAACTTAAATTCTATTAATCTCCTAATTCTTGTTCTTTTTTATTAAATTCATTACTTTGATTGTATTCCATTAATGCTATCAATTTAAACTTTTCTAACTCTGCCTCTGTTAATTGATTTGTAGTAACTTGAAATTGGGCATAATTTGTTTTTTTAGTAGCATTTAAAGCAACTTCGTTTTCAAAATATAAATGTTGCTTCCTTTTCAAAATTAAAATTTGCTCCTCTGTAGGTGTAACTTGTAGTGAAGCAGTAAATTCATCCGATTGATAAACTCTCATTTCTCCATATTCACTATCTTCTAATAAACTTCCTTCGTTCATTAACCTTGCCATTATCAGAGGAATAACATACAACATAATATCTTCCTCATATATTTTTGCTTGGTTTTCTTCTTGTTCATCTTCTAAAACTATGATCGAATCATAATTGATTTGAGTGAAATTATCTTGTTTTTCCGTTGTTTTATTTACAGTTAAATCATCTACGAAAGTTATTGGTGATTCAGGAATAAACTCTGGATTTTCTAACTGGATTTCGTCTGGTTCAAATTCTATTAAAATGGATTCTTCTACTGTTCTTCCATAATTAAGACTAGCAATAATAGATGCCAATGTTTTGATAGCATCGTTTTGTTCTTCAATACTCACTGTTTCTGTTACTGGAATAGATTCTGATTCATCGTAACCAACATATTCAAGAAGTTGGCTTAACATATAAGCAGTTTTAGTAGGTGAAATATCAGGTGATATTTTATTTGATTCTTCAGTGAGTATAGCTAGGGGGTTATTTGTCATAAATTTATGCTAATGAATTGATTAGGTGGGTTGTTATAGCAGAAGGCAATAGTGAAATACCTTATTATTTTTATGTTTCCATAATTGATAATGTCTTAATTACCTTGGCTACAGCTATAGTTTAAAGATGTATTGTAAAAAACGCAATCTGAAATTGAAGTTTAGTTTACATACTTTGGTGTTTTGTGCAAATAAAAAAAATTGAATTTGATAAATATAGGACTTACGCAAGATTAACATATTTTCGTCATTACGACCACTCCGAAGCAATCTCAAAGTCATATTTTTCGTACCCTGTGCGTAAGTCCTAAAATATTAAACTTGAAGATACTGATTTTTGACAGATGCTAAAGATTGATTGATGTTTTGATTTATCTCCTCAAATACATCAATAACTTCAGCCGATACTTTACTCTCTTTGATTTGTCCTAATTGAATATCTAGTAAAACAGTTCCATCTTTTTTATTAATCCTTAAATCCTTTTGGGAATTATTGATGGTAATTAAGTATTCTTTACCTTGTACTATAATTTCCCCGTTTTCTTGCCGACTGCCAAATACATCTCCTATTCGTTGAGCGATTTGTGTGATGCGATTAATAGAATGTAATTCTTGAAAATCATTATTCATTGCTAAACGTGCTTTATCTGTTAATCCTCTACCTGATTTAAACTCATTACCAACTTCGGCAATTCGCTGAATATATTCTGCTGACTTACCTAATTTTTGTGCAGTTAAATACCAAGTTCTTAATTGTTCTATAGTTGTTTCTTCATGGTGAAGACTGGTATCAGCAGCCTCTTTTTGAACAATGTTTGATGAGGAAATAGGTGTAGAGTTGGGCGAATTTATTTTGTTAGATGACTCTACAGATAATGGTTGTGTAGGTACTGGGGAAGATACTGCTGAAGCTGTTTGTGTAACAGATTGTGGTTGTTGGTTAGTAAGCGTAGTATCTTGTTCTAGCTTGACTGCGCGTGTGTACCCATCATTTACAGCTTCCAACTTATACCCCTGTGTTTCTAAATATTGTTTTACCAGTTGGTCAGTACCAGCAGAATTACCCACTACAAAGGAACTTTTGGAGGCGATCGCCTGATCAATCAGTGGTACATAATGTTTATTGAAGGTGTCCAAAATTTGTTGTTGAGTAACACCCCTCCAAGGCCCAGAACCTGAAACCATAATTGTGTCATTGGCTGAGTACACACCTGTATTTGCCTTTTTCCCCCAAGCTTGTTGATAATTACGGGTGCTAGAAGCTGTGTCAGGTGGTGCAGCAGATATACCAATAAATTGAGTAGCTACTTCAGCCATTGCCACATCTTTTTGCATATGCGTTGCTACAGAAGCATTTAGGGGTTGGAGATTAGTAAGTGGGTTTGAACTTTTGGGGGAACTAATAATTTCTTGGACAGAATCTCTAGGTTGCGGTGTAGTAACTGTTTTTACATCTTCCTTGGATGGCAATTCTGGCGATGCTTGAGTAATAGTCTGAGAATTTTCCAACACCCTGGAATATCCCTCTATCAAAGCGCGAATAAATGGAGATTCTTTACCCTTGCCTTCCCAGTAGTTATCTCTGGCAGAAGTGACATAGTGAGTACAGTTTTCCAACCATTCCATTCCTCCCCTTTGGGTGATAGCTGCAAACAACTTGGGGTGTTGTTCTAACTTAGCTTGAATGATTTCTGCCATTAACTGTATTCGTGGTTCTCCCAAAGGTACTGTAGTTTTGTAGTGTTGATAAGCTTGTTCAGCAGAGACAAAAGGAACTCCAGCAGGTTTATCTTGGGTATAAGTTTCTGGTCCATATTTACCGGCGGTTACTGCGGCGTTATCACGGAAAGACACAGGGTAATCCCGTTGGATTTTGCCTAATTCCTTAGCTTTAACAGTAGGATTAGTCATAGCCGCACCTAGAGGGTCAGAACTTCTCGAACCGATATTTACTGGAGAAGTAATAACAGTTGCTGGGGGTTTAGCTGTAGATAAAGGTGGTATAGCGGGTGTAATTAACGACTTCTCAAGTTTTGCGCTGGGAAAAGGTACGATTTTACCGTTGACATAATCTCCCAGTGGTTCTGTATGCAGTCCCCACACTTCAGGTTTATCCCTAAAACTGGCCAATTCTCGACTGCTGTGTTTTTCCATTGCTGCCCATTGTTGCTGATATGCTGAATCTGCAATCATTTCTGGGGTGATGCGGTATTGTTTACCGACGCGAAAGGCAACTTGTTGGGAATTAGATATAGCGATCGCACTATTAGACCTACCGGAAGCGATCGCTATATCCCCCTCTTTAAACCCATAAGCTTTATACGGTTCATAAGTTCTGGTTGTATGACATCTACCATATCCGCGCATAGCTTCAATAGTAGTGCTGATGGGTAAAGGATTGGGTTCACCGTGCATTTTCAACGGAAACACCATTTGCACAGGTTTACCCGAAATCACAACATCTTTTTCTTCGGGTTTGGATACGATGGTGTCATTAACAGTTAATACCTCAGCTACTGCGGATATCTGTTGCTGATTTTCAGAAATTAAAATTGTTTCTTTGGGTGTAACTGTAACAGGAATTGTTGTTGTAATTGATTCCTGAAGTTTATCTATTTGTTCACCTATTATATATGGTCTATTAGGAAGAGAATTAAGACGTTGACTGTAAGCACTATCTGTCCCATCAGCACTTAATATTTCTCCAAACTTTGCTTTCAAAGCATCTAAATCATCATTTATAATTGTATTGCTAACCAAGTAAAATACAGACATACCTTTTTTAGTCTCTAGCGGTACATCTTGTCCAGGTAAAATATTAAATTCAATATTTTTAGCTTGCAACCAATTTTGTACTAATTCTGTTTTATGGTTATCTACCGTCATCCCTATTAAACCAAGTACCTGATCTTCCTTAGCGGAAAATAAGATTGTGGGACGCTTTTTGATTTTCTCCAGTAACAAACCACTATTTTCCACCATTATCTCTTGTTTCGTTACTGTATTTAATTGAGAGTTATCCTGAAAAGCTTGAGCTTCCTTTGTCCAAATTTCTGGATATTGTACTGTACTGGGTTCAATATTAATAAAAGTGTGAGAAAAATTGCTTTGTAAAGAACAATTAACAGAACCTTGTTGACCGTGTTTAAGTAATCCTAAACTTTGTAGTGCTTCCTTATCTTTTTTATAGTGCAGAACTCCTAATAACTCTCCATCAAGAAAAACAGCATCTCTATTTTTACTGGTTGGTACTTCTAAACTAACGCTTTTATATTCTTCTCCAGTAAAAACTTGACCTTTGAAATCATAAACATTAATCTTATTAATTTTTAATAAATTCCCATGAGGTGATTCAGCAATAATAAAACCACCTTCATTTTGACTATCACCAATAGATTTTAATTTAAGTTGTAGCGGATTACCATTAGATAAATAATTTATCTTTCTTAATTCTTGAATTGAATCAGCATCCAGTTCTCCTAATGTTTGACCATCCAATTTAATTTTAGCTGTGTTAACAGGAATGGGTAAATTACCAATAGTGAGTGTAACTGCTTCACCATTGAAAGTCTTACCTGCGTGAGAAAATTTACTAATTTCTCTGATAGTAATGTTGATTGGTGATTGTGATGGTAAATTAATAGTTGCTGTAGCTGTATAAGCTTCACCTGGTTTAATATATGCTTGTGCTTGAGTACCAATTGGTAACTGGCCTGTTCTTTGTTCCAAAACAGCAAATTCTTTGTATTCTCCATCATTATCTTTGACAAAAACCAATCTAGAATTATGTCTTTCATGTCCTGGAGAATAGCGACTAGCGCGTATTTCTATCTCATATTTTTCTTGTGGATTCCATTCTTTGCCAATAAAATTATCTCCTTCCTTACCAATTCCTAAAACCTTGAGTTGTGAAAATTGTAACTCATCTAATTGACCAACTATTTCTTTACCAAAAGTTGCAAATACAAAATTAGAAACCTTCTTTCGAGAATTGAAACTAGAATTATCACCTTGTTCTAATTCATCTTGTCGGGAAGCTGATATACTCCACGTTGCAGCTGCAACTGCTAATTTTTGGTCTTCAGGAAATAAATTATAGAAATTTTCAGCAACAGCATAAGCTTCTTGAAACAGTAACTTGATTTGACTTTCTCTCAATTCAGGTTTAAGTTCAACTAATGTCGCTCCCTGAGTAGTCATTCCCGGTTTTAAATTATAGTCAATTACAGATTGTTGACTAACTGTTCCCAACTTCTCATATTTAGCTTCTCCATTTTCTGTTTCTCCATCAATTTGTGCTATTGCTAATAAATTATGGGGACGTTGCGAAGACCGATATTTTTCTGGTATTTCTTCTAAACGGATGTTGAGTGTTGAACCTTTCCAAATTCCCGGATGTTCGTAGCGAGTGAGATTAGTAATGGTGATTTCTGTACCACTGCTTGTTTTAACAACAGCATAAGAACCTTGTTCAGTTTCTCGACGTTTATTTAATCTGGTAGCAGCATTAAATTTTTCATCAAATTCTTGCTTATTTAAAATAGCTTGAAATTTTTGCTGAGGAGTAAATTCTACACCTTTAAATAAATCTTGAAATTGGATAATAGGACGTGATTCTAAAGGAGATGATTCAAAGTATTTATTAACTTGGTTAATTAGTAACTCCACTGGTGAATATCCAGTAGTATTAATACCTTCATTCAAGTAAGCAGATGAAGATTTTTTATCTTTAATATAATTAACATCTCGATAAAGATAGCGTTTGTTTTCAGCTATTACCTCCATATCAGGCTTTTTGGCACTTTTGAATAAATCCACCGCAATTTGATTTTGGAAACAAGCTTCCTCAATCATTTGTCGGTACATATTCTGGTTAACTAACATTGCCTGTTCTATTACTTCAGGACTTTTATCTTGAACGGATGCTAGTTTAAGAAACTCTTGCATCTGTTCTCTGTACTCTTGCCTAATTTTTTGAGAATTAGTTTTATCACTTTCTAAATGGAATAATTTTTTATAATGATTAGCAACTTGGTTTAAATATTCGGTTTGTTGTTGGTAATTACCATAGTTGATTAAAATTTCTATTTCTGATTCTAAAGCTTCCAATGCTGTCACATGATTATTGATAATACCAACACTGATACCATCACTCATGTGAATAGCGATTTCTTCAAATTCAGGTTGTGTACCATCTTCTCTGTAAAAAGATTGCTTTTTCAGTTTAACTGTGGGATCATAAGCATTTTCAGGCAAGTTTTTATATTCGGCTTCGGCAGTAAAATTAGGATATTTATTTGCTAACTCTACACCAATACAGTCACCATCAAAATCTCGACCTTGACGTTCTGATTCTGTTTCTATTGGGTCTAATTCTTCAGTTTCAATACCTTGTGCTTTTAGGGCTTCAATTCTAGCTTGGATGCGTTTGTGGTCTTCATCGTTGACCACGATAATTCCTTCTAGTGGGTTGCCATCTGGTCCCAGGTAATCTTCAACCTGTTTGTTGATAGAAACACACAAACCATTGGCATTTAAAAAAGGTGAGCGAAAATTCAGGATTTTTTCACCTTCTATCATCCAAGGGACACAAATTTCACCATTTTTAAGTTCTTTGGAGGGAATAATCATTCCCCGGTCAAAGGTAAGAACACGACCAAGGGCAATATCTCGCCATTCATTTTGTACAAATCGCGTAAGTTCTTGTTTAACTTTCTCAGTTTCTAAAAGTTGAGCATGACCAAGTAAATCTGCTTTGATAATTTTGTACATCAACAAATCATCTTGTTGAGATTCACTATCTTCTTGTAAATCATCTGAATTAGGATTATCGTTATATAATTCTACTGGTTTATCTGGCGTTTCATTCTCTAATTGTTCTGGTTTTTGTTGTCCAATAAATGCTTTACGTTTTTCGTATTTTTCGCAATATAGCTGTGCGACTTTTCTAGGGTCTTTCTGAATTTCTGCAAGTTCTTGTGCTTGCTTTTCTAATTCTTCCGCAAAGTCTTTTATACCTTGAGGGAAAGAAGCTAGTAGTTGAGAAATGGCAGTTTTACCTTTTTGAGACTGTGATTTTTCACCCAACCAAATAGTTTGATTATATAAACCTGGTTTGATTTGCGGTTTAATTGGTGTGGATGGGTTATCTTTATCCGTTCCCTTAAAGCTAGATATGGGGATGATGAGGTCAATTTTGGGTGTATTTTTCACCCACGGTAATCTTTCTAGTTTATGAGGGCGAAGTGTGCCTTTACCAAAACGGTATTTAGTGTCTTCTCCATCAGTTTCTCTCCAGCCAAAGCGGTGTTGTATTACACGGAAGCTTTTATCTTTTTGTTCGTTTCTTTTAGTTATTTTGTCATATAGTTCAGTTGAAATTTGCCCGTAGCAGTCACCTACAGATTTATATGCCACATCATTTGGTAAAATCCCTCCATTTTCTCCATTAGCGTCATCTACTACTAAAATATTGAGTCTTTCATGGATGGCATTTTTGCATGATCCTAAAAAAATAGAACCGTAAGCACCACGGTCTTTTCTATCTGGACAAAGTTTTTCAATAATCTCTAAACATTCTGGTGAACCGTAGAGTAGCCTAGTTTTGGATGAAAACAGTAACACATCGCCATTTGGGTGGTTTTTTAAGTCTTCTGCGGTGCAGTGTTCATCCATTTGTCCAAAGGAAAAATCTCTCTCTGGTAAGAAGAATTCTAAAAGTGTATTATCTAGTTTTTCAGTTAAAATTGAATCAGAGTTTTTGGCATTACCATCTGTATGAATCCACTGGTTTAATCGAGTATCAAAATGTTTAAATTCTAATGTCATGATTTGATTTGTTTATCATTTACAATAGATTGTTTGTTGGAGTTATTAGATATGTCACGATTACAGCGTTGGTTAAATATGTATCTAGAGAAAGTCAATCCTGACGGTACTTTAAAATCTAAATACATTGAGCAATTGCATTCTTATGGATTTGATAATGATTATATTACTGAACATGGGCAAGGATTTAAATCTGAATATGAACAACTTAAACAATTAGATGAAACTGACCCTGAATCTGGGATAAATTATACTGCCTACGATTTCTTTACAGAAGAAGAAAAGCAGCAATTTAATGTTGATGGTTCTTTGAAACCAGAGTATGTGAAATATGCTCATAGTATTGGTATCAGTGCTGAATCATTAGCAGAAATGGAAAGCCGTAAAAAAATTGAAGTTGATAATTACAATGAATTGTCGGCTCGATATGCGGAACAGGGCATAAATTTTGGTGAACAGCAAATGCAAGCAATTATTTCAAACAACAAAACCTATTTACAAAGGAGGAAGCAGATGGAAATAGATTTGCGTAATTTTGAAGATGTTGATACCTTGCCTTTTGAACCAGAAACACGGTATTGAAATTTGCCAATTTGGTAATTTATACATCACTGTTACAGGATGTCACAAGGAACAGGTGACAGGTGACAGTGTGAAAAGTCTTTTGTTATTTGGGTTTTATCATCAATTGATTGATGTCCTAACATGGGCGATCGCTATAACTACTAATAGTTTCCTCAGATTTGATTCTAAAAGTTATTTCACTGATGTTGCTAGTAAAAAAAAGTAGAATTGGAGGTAGTTTTTGTTTGTTGCTTTATATCGTTTGATATAAATCAAAACCATTTTTGATATAACTGTCTTTACTCCAATTCTCTGTTATTTTCTTGTTCTTCTTGTCGGTTGTGGGTTAACAGTAGCATTTTCAGTCTTTCCAATATCATCAAATCTTCATCTGTCAACCCTTTATCTTTACCTTTAGCGTCATCATAGAGGTAAATTTCTGCAATTTCTTCCCCATTTTTGCGTTTTAGTTTGAGAATGTCTTTCTCTAGTTGAAGGTCGTAGTATTTTCCTGAATATGTTTCTGGTTGTCCTGCTTGTTGCCAAAAAAACCTGATAGTTGGGCTGATGCTGTTAGCGTGATTTTGTGAGCGATTAACCGATTGGTGTGCGCTCAACAAAGGTGTGTTGGAAGGTATTGCATTACTTTCCTGACCGGAATCTGGGTTGTCTACAGAAACCTTGCTTCTATTCTTAGTGTCCAGAGTATTTTTTGCAGGTTTACTAGAAGCGATCGCTGAAAGCCGGTGTTTAGCCACAACTTGGCGTTCCGTTATTATCTCCGTTACTGCATTTTGAGCGATCGCCTCCGGCAGTGCGCTCCGCGCGATCGCTAGATGTGGGCGTTTCGCCATTACTGTTTGCGTAGCGTTCTGTAAGGAAGGTGGTTGTTCTCCTGTCGCTTCTGTTACTGCATTTTGACTATTCGCCTCCTCAACTTCGATTAGTGCTTGACTACCCTCATTTGTATTATTTTTAGCCTCTGGTGTAGTAATAGCTTGATGTAATTCTGATTGTGATATGTCTGCTGTGAGGGAACTGATTACCTCCGGTAGTTCTAGTGAAGATTTCTGCACCGCACTAATTTCTGAAGTAGTTTCTTGTTTATGCGTAGTTTTATAGGTTAATGGTATTTCTTCCTCTGGGGACAATATTGTTACCGTTGTTTCTATAGCAGGTGTTGGCATTTCAACCTGTTTTTTGCCCTGACAAGAATATATTGCTGGTAAGTCCCGTTCAGGGTTATAAGATACACCTCGTTTTTTCTGAAGTCCTGGAAAGCTGTATGCTGACCCTAATTTATACCCACCAACTTTGACACCATTCATCTCGAAAGCGATCGCCTCTTTAAACAAACCCTCGGTACTAAACTGAGGATGAACCACAACACCTTGTTGCTGAAGTCTCTGTATCAATTGGGTAACATTTGGTTGGTCCTTCGTAGCTTCATCAATGATGTCAGCTAACAGTTGGGTAATAGGTGGTTGATTGGAAGAGTGGTGTTTCTGTTTTTGCGTTTGGGCGTGGCGATCGCTAATAGTTGTTTCAATTCCAATTTTCTCTACTGTTTTAGCCACCCTATCACTACTACAAGACACCTCTTCCAAACCGTACTCTTTCTCCAATTGTCGTAATATCACCTCACTGCGGCGATAATCCCAGGAATCTGGTACAACTGAGCCATTCATACGGATACGCGAAGCAATGATATGAATGTGTTCGTGGTTGGTGTCATGGTGACGAGCAACAACGTACTGGCTTTGATTTAATTCCTCTCCCAAGAATTTCATGGCCTTGAGCCAATGCTGGGCAATTTTTGTGTATTGCTCATCCTCCAAATGTTCATGATATTCCCCTTTGTTATGGCATACATCACGGTGAGGAATAGAAAGAATGACATGAGCGCAAGCACGTTGGAGATTGGGGCGAAATCTTCTGGCTGCACCAAATTCTCTAGTTAGTTGTATGGGTGTAGTTCCACCCATATTGCTGTCGATCATAGTGGCTTTCTCCTTACCCAGCACATATTCTAGGGTTGAGCGAAAGCTGTGATTTTTAAACTGCTTGCCAATCAAAGGGGACTCCTCTCAGCAATGTCTACGACGGGTTATTTAGGGGTTAGCTGAATACTTTGTTGGGATATTAAGCTTCTCCGGTCTAAAGACACGGAGATTTCTGAAGAGTCCATAAACGAACTTTCTTAGGCTGGCTTAAACAGCCTCTACTGATTCCGCTAAGATCAACTCCTAGCATTACCGCTACTTTTCTCAAAATATTAGCAGCACCATTGCAGTCCGCATTAATTTTGAATCCATCAGAAGTTTTATACACTCCACGACTAACTCGTTTACCACTTGCTTTCCACCCTTCGGGTTTTTCACCGAATTTAGGTATGTTGTCGCAATCAAGAAACGATGATTGAGAAGTATATGATTCTTCTGTTTCTATAAAATCTATTCCGTATTGTTTACATAATTGAGTAAGACGGTCTTTTAATCTTGCTGTGGGAATTTGGACAAACTTCTGATTGTTTTTAGACCCCAAATCAATACTATCTTTTTGTCCTTTATTCCATCCAAAAACAATAGTACCAATCTTGTTTTCAATGCAGCGGTTAATGACTATTCTTGCAGCTTTGTTAACTGCATCACGCATTTGTCGGTTTCTTTTTTCGGTAATAGCAGCTAATCTGTTAGACCAAAAGCCCTGCGGTTTATCACTTTTAAGTTTAGCTACTGATTTGTTGTACCACTGGTTTAAACTTTTTAAATGAAGTCCATCAACAATAAATGATGTTCCTAGATTAGAAACACAGGTTAGCCAGTTATTCAAACCGTGGTCAATCCCCAAAACATTATTTTTATCAACATCAGATTTTACTTCATCTACCTGATAGACAAATTCTGCATAAAATTGTCTATTTCTAGGTAGAATGCGTACTTCTCTGATTGACTTGAAATCAAGGTTGGATGGCATTGGTAGATAAAAACAATCTATGTCAAACCATGCCTTAACTTTTATTCCCAAAGGAAACCTAATCATCCCATCAATTAACTTTAATGACCTGCCTGTAAAAGTAGCTACAGCCATAACACTTTTGCGGTAATTGGGTAATTTTGGTTTCTGGGAAACCTCACCCTTTTTCGCAGCTTTTACTAACCCAATGTACGATTTAAAAGATTCAGCTACACTGGTTAGTATTTGCTGGGAGGTATCAGAATACAATGCCTGATAATGAATGTTTTTCTGATAAGTTCCTAGTTGTTTATGCAAATCTGCTCTACTGGGAATATGTCCAGTTTTAAAGTACATCTGCCTAGAATAGTAAACGCCACAATTTATTAGCTTTTTAGCTTCTGTGCAGACGTACTCCAAGATTGCTGTTGTTGATTTATCGGACTTAATGAGAACTTGTTGGCATCCGTACATTGTTCGACCTTCAATGTTTGTTGATTTCAAAAGTATAGTTGAGATATGATTTACTTGTCAATAGCAGCCACGAAACAACATGAAGACAACGCTGGAATACAGAATAGGAAATCATTCAAAAGGCAATGCAGTAGTGCATCTTGTGTGGATACCCAAACGACGAAAAAAGGTGTTAACTGGAGAGATAGCCAAACGTCTTCGACAGATAATTTACGAACTAGCCAAAGAAAAAGACTGGGACATACTCGCTCTTGAAGTTGCCCCAGACCATGTTCATTTATTTGTAGAACATCAACCAGACGTTGCTATAAATCAAGTGGTTAAAGCTTTTAAAGGACGGTCATCTTGCTTGTTAAGGCGAGAATTTCCTGAATTACTTAAACTTCCTAGTTTATGGACTAATAGTTATTTTTATTCTACTGCTGGACAAGTTTCAGCAGACGTTATCAAAAGGTATATCGAAGATCCGCATCACGGTTAAATATCAAGGCGTTCGCGATAGCGTGCCGGAGGCTCTATAAATTCGCCGTTGGCACTTCCTCCACTGTCTAAAGCCAAGTGGCTTCCGTGCCTTTCGGCGATTTTCTTGTGATTTGGGAAAATGTGGTGAATTTTAGAGCGATCGCAACTGGCACAGCGATCGCCTTCGGCAGTACGCGAAGCGCAATCGCCTTCGTGATCCATCAAATAATTTCTTCTGATTCATCAACTGTCACCCCGCACTCCAGCAATTGCATTTGTGTTTCCTTGATGGATGCACGCAGGGATTTCACTAAGTTTTGCAGCTGCTCAACATCAAAATTTACAGCTTGTCCTGTTTTTGATGCGTTAGTTGCTGCTGTAGCTATTTGGTTAAGATTCACCCCAATAGCATTTAGTTCTGTGTACAACTTCCAATTTAACTCAGGGGGAGGGGGCAATTCCACAACACGCCGTCGAAGTGCGGCACGTCGAATAAATTCTGTGATACTCACTCTGCCTTCTTTTGCTTTTTGTTTAAGTTGCTCGTACTCATCAGCAGCAAAACGAATAGGAAATACAATTTTTTTAGCAACTCCATTAGTTACCTTAGTTTTGTTGGACTTCATGGCTTTCTCCAAAAAACTGTTTCAGAAGAAAAATGTTGTAGTTAGGCTATTTTTTAAATGTCATATGCTCCTAGAGCGTATAAACAAAACATGGCTTGCGTTTCACCGGGAATTTACACTGTTAAATAAATAGTAGCATCTGATACTTTGATGGTAGTTGTCAAAACTCTTGTCCAGCAGTCAATTCAGTCCTGTACTGATAAAGTCAGCATAAAAAACAGAATTGCCTACACTTGCCTACACTTGCCCACTTTTGCCTACACTTGCCTACAATTTTTGATCCAAAAATCTGCTTTTAGTTTATTTGTACTAAGATTTTATCTGTAAATTGCCTACACTTGCCTACACTTGCCCACTTTTGCCTACACTTGCCCATATCTAAAAAATTGAGTAATTTGGCGATTATCGTCATACATTTTACTACTTTTGTAATACAAAATTGATGAATCGGGTTTAAGAATTTGCCTTTATGAATTTTTCTCTGTTCAAACATATTTTTAGCATAATACTTAGATGAGGTTTCACTAAAACAAAAATATATCAAAAATTATATCTTGCTTATATCATTTGTTGCTTTTCAATTCATTGCTAGTTATTGCAATATAGTTATTATCCTTTATAAATTTGTGTTCCAGCCAGCAACAAAACTTTTGTTGTTTGTACTAATAGTTATGTAGATATTAATCCTTTATCAATAAATAGAGGCAATATATGACAAGGCAAAAAATTTTAGACAAGAGACTGAGATTTCAATTTCGAGAAAATACTTCAGATGGAATTTTGTTGAATTATTTGCTCAACCATTCCTATAAAAATATTGATGAATTAGTATGGCAAGCAGTACGAATATGTTTTATGCCATTAGCCTATATCAATGTAGATGGAGTAGATGATGATTTATTAAAGGAAGTAACTTTATCATCATTGATCGATTGTTTAAAGCATTGGGATTATATTCAAATTAAGTTAAATTTAAATTTATCCTTAGCTAAAATAATTCTTCAAGGGATGGACAATTTTAGTACCACTTTGACTACAAACGATTCTGTAATAAAACAGAATTATGCTAGTTATCAAAGCCCAATAGAACAAAGAATTCCTAATAAAACGACAGTCACTCAATCTCCAGAAACTAACCAACAAGATGATATTTGGGATGAAGATGTAGAAGTACAGATGGAATTAACAGATGAACAAACGGCTATTAGACAGGATATCCGTTCATTATTTGGATAAACACCATAAATAAGTAAAACCTAATTTTAGGATCATAATTAACGAAATTAAATCACAAAGAATATATTTCGGTTCATTGATGGAAAAAGGAGTAATAACATGACTAAAACCACAAATAGTGTAATTCCAGATTTGACACTGGCTATAGATTTAGGTGGTTCTCAAACCAAAGCAATTGCAAGTGTATTTAATAAAAATGACTTTCCTATGTTGCTTTGTATGGAACCAGAAATAGCAGATGTATCTGTTGTTTCAGTAGAGAACTATGAAAAAACAAAATCTGGAGAAACAGATCCAGAGAACACCTGCTGGGTGGGTATTGGTGAAGAATATTATGCTGTTGGTTTCCTTGCGAGAAACAAATATGGTGGTAATTCCTTACTCAAGCAGTTAAAAGAAGAAAATGCAGTACCAAAAATTTGTGGTGTTTTGTGGGTTGTGAGTCAGAAATTAAAACTGATGAATAAATTCACGGTTTCACTCGCTGTTTTACTACCACCTTCAGAGTATCAAGATAAGGAGCGACTTGAAACTAAATTAAAACAGGTTTTAAAACGTTTTAATACACCTACTGGTGAAATCAGAGTCAAGTTGGTAGACTTGAATGTTGTTCCCGAAGGAGTTGGTATTTATCTACATCGTCGCAATATTTTGGGGAAAAACATTAAAAATTGCAACCTTGCGGTAGCAATGTTGGGATATCGCAATGCTTCTGTACAAATATCTAATAAAGGTGCAGTAACTCCAGGGGTATCAAATGCCTTTGGGATGTCATGGATGTTGGATGATTTTGTTAGACGTTGTAGTGGTTTGTCAAAAGATGATCCTTATCTTATAGCGACAGTAGTAGCAGCAGGATCTGAATGTAAACCAGAAGTTTTAGCTACTTTATCACGACGTAAAAGTGAAGTTGAGGTTTTAGCAGAAGGCCAAGATATGTCTTTTGCCCTCCAAATTAGTCGGGATGAATATTTTCGAGCATTAGTACGCTGGTTATTGCAAGAAATACCCCGTGATATTGATGAATTAATTTTATGTGGTGGTACTGCGGAGTATCTTAGATCAGAATTAGAGGCATATTACAGTAATGTGAAATTGATTTGGAATGGTGGTGTAGAAATTCCTCCAGCACTCGATAAAGTAGGGATGGGTGTGCGATTAGCAGATGTATGGGCTTTGTATCAAGTATTGTTTGGTAGTGCGAATTTAACTACTAAAAATAGTAATACTCCAACTAATAATTCTGGTTCTACTGTTTCAGGGAACAAGGTTGTTAATCTGCCTTCACCAAAGCCAAAGGGATTTTTGGAAATGCCAGATAGACTTTGAATTTGTTAATGAAATAGAGTTTTTTAACTGGTAGGTAATTGTAATGATTGAACCTCTAAAAATTAAGAGAGGCGATCTGCGGTGGGTGTAGCGATTGCCTTTGGCAGTGCGCTACGTGCGATCGCCTAATACAACTCCTCCCTTTCTATCAAATATTTCTGCTATTCTTCTACGGAATTTGGTTTATTTTGTAACCATTGTTCTAGATCAGCTATTGTTGAGAAATCCAAAAGTGCTTCCCCCAGTAATTCTAACTGTTCAACAGATAGTTGATGAATTTGCTCAATTAAGCTGGATGCAATTACACCAAATCGCCGATTAAGTTGTCGTATAATTAACCGTTCTTCACCTTGTTGTATTCCTTGCTGTTCACCGCGTTCCATAGCCAGTTTTTCTGTTGGGCTAACTAAGGGCATTTTTCTTTCCTCCTCCAAACGTTTAATTTTAGTGATTAATCCTTCTTGTAAATGCTTAGGTAAAGTCATCATTGTATCAATGATTTTGAATAGCTTAACTATTTGTTCTTTTGTTAACCCTCGCTCGTAAAGTTCTCTAATTAACTTCCATTTACACGCTTCCCGTTCAGCAAAATTACTGATTGTGGATTTAGTCTTCAAGTGTGCCATCGTAATGATAGCAAAGGGATTGTTACTAGATTCTAGCTCATTCCAACGCGATTCGTAATCAAGGAGTTTAGCAGTAGGAAATTTGACGTGAGTTTCACCATCTCCAATAGAATAATGATAACAATCAGGTCGCCAATTGGGTCTATCATCACCTAAAATCGCTAGGCTAAGTACCTTGTTATGGTAAAGATCAAAAGCGCGATAGTGGTAAATAAACATTCGTTCTGCGAAATCAACATCATAATGACTTTGAACTTCAACGTGAATCAAAATCCATATCTGTTGTTTATCTAACAACCAAACTTTATAAAGTTTATCCGCAATGCGTTTTTCTGTTTCTGATGAAGCTGTAATCTCTTGAAGTTCTTTGTCAAGGGGTTGAGGGGATTCTTTCCAATCAATTAATTCATGGATTTGAGGAAAGAAAAAGAATAAGAAGCTTTCAAAATATTCATTTAATGCTTCTTTCCATGATTCATCATAGTTAGCTGTTAATTCAGTCATTTTTTAGTAGATGAGCATGATAAAAAATATTATATACAAATTTTTGTCTGTTTATAATTTTTTTATAATAAATATGATTTAGAAAATGCTCTAACTTTCAATAATCTCAAAGATTGTTCCACAACGCTGGCACATAAAAGAATTATCCCACTTTTTATAAAGTCTAGGGTATTTACGTGAGTATAAAATGTTTTTTCTTACTGCCCAAAATAGGTAGATTGGGAAAAATACAAACATTAACAATTCAATTAGAACTAAGGCATTAAAAATACCACATACTATAATACCTATCCAGGTAAGAAAAATGATTTTAAGAATTAAAATAATATTTGATTTTGGTTTTTCTGGTGGTGCTGCTATCTTGCCTAGTGATGTAGTATTAGTTTCATTTTTATAAGCAGCAGCAGATTTTGAACCTATAGAACCTCTGACTGTGCTAGTGCTATGGGTGACATTTTCTTGATAAACTAGGGATAATTTACGAGAGTTATTACTTTGGCATTTAGGGCAAATAATTAGCATAGTTATCCAGATGATATTTACAGCAGTTTGTATTTTGATGAATTGCATTTCTATGCTGGTTTTCAATCATTAAATGATATGGACTAGATTTGATAATGCTATAAATTTATTCAAACTGTATGATTTTATCCCTGGAGTGAATTTAATTCTTGAATATGCGAATCTAATATTCCCTAGTATAGACATAACAAATATTATTGTCAATGAAAAGAACTCTTTCCCCAGGCGTTCTTTATAAGTTTGTAGTGATTCAGTTATTTAGGGAAAGATTAAAGGTTAATTTTTTATTCTCCTTTCTTTCCCTGTAATAATGAAATCTGCTAAGGATTGACACCTAAACCATAAATTAAAATTGAAAAATTCTATGGTTTAGGTTTTTGATTATCTTTGTTTGTTCACGCAGCAGCTTTTTCAGGTGATTTGTGTTTGCGTGTAGAAGTAGTTTTTGGAGTAGGGGTTGTATTATTCTTTTTTGGTCTTCCTCTGCGTTTTGGTTCTGATTTAATTTCTTTTGCAGGTGGTAAAAGTTTTAGTGTAGGAACAGGAAAAGGAATGGTTTCACTTTTCATGGTTTCGTCAGATGAAATATCATTTTCTAATTTCATGTTCCAAGGGTCAGGTAATGGTTGAACAATAACTGGTTTATTGACTTTAGGAATTGATATTGATATGTTGTCCGGTATAACTGATGTTGTAGCTTGTATTAATTGAAAAATCCCAGCAATAAAATCTATAAACATCGCTACAAAGAAAGTAACACAGATAGCTTCTATCATTAAAGTAAGTACAGATTGCATAATTATCTCCTGAAATACAGTGAATTTTGATTTTCATGATTTTCACAAATGTTTCGCGTAGCGATATATCAATATTGTCACTATATTAAAGCAGTATTTATATGTCGTTAGTTAGGCTTTTTTGATGTATATGTAAAACTTAATTCTGTGTTCACTGTTTCTTCTTTTAACTATAAAATTTATTTTGCACAACTACTTATGTAATGTTTTTAAAGTATTCATTATGTCACTTAAAAAATAAAAAATAGGCACTGGGGAAGCAGTTCCCCAATACCCAGTTTTAAAGTAATCTAAAACTCTAGCAGTAATCTCAAAACAGACTAAGTTGAATACCCCCTACTTTATTGATACTGCTAGGAAAATCATGTATTTTGTTAATTGTGCTAGATGCAGAAGTTTGATAATCAATAGGTTTGATAGTCTTGACAATTTGAGAAATATCGCTAATCCATTTGATATTTTCAATGCTGCGACTAAACAATTTATCTACTATTCCTGGGTGAATGTGACATTCTTGAATACACCTTTCATCATCTAACCAAAAATCATCATCACTATCTTCACTACTCTCCTCATGAGATGACACCTCAGAAACATCTAAAGCAGCTTCATCCTCTTGTAAAATAGCATCAATTTCCTGCAAACGTTGGGAAATATCAGCAATCCTTTCTGTATGCGGAAAAGCTTGTCCTACAAGAGATTCAAGTCTAGCATTTTCAACTTGTGCATTTTCCAATTCTTCGTGCAATCTTGGCAGATATTCCGGTAATGAATCTATCAACGCATCAAGACTGATTAAAGGATGAGAACGCTGAAACTCAATACTTTCTCTTTTGTTGTTCATCACCCAGGGGAAATAATACTCATTTCCACAACATTTGATGTATATACCTAACTTATTATTACCAGGACGATAATAAGCATACACATCAAATCCTCGGTAATTAGCAATCTTTCTCGCAGAAGTATATTGATTCTGGAAAATCTCTTTACACTCCAGAGAGATTCGTCTAGAAATTTGCGCTGCTTCTATGTCCTTTAACATTGGCTTGATTATTTGCAAGTCCTCCTGAAGCAACTCAATCTTGCGTTTTAAATCTTGAATTTTGCGATTCCAGTTATCTATATTCCAACCCAAACTAAATTGTTGTCTTTGATGACTCCTTTGTTGAATGAGTAGAGAATTCAACTCACTACGCAAATTAGACTCCTCAATTAACAGAGAATTTCCTGTAGCCATTGACTTAATTTGAGCATAGGAATAAACCCCCTGATCACAATCTTCTACATTATCTAAATCCTCACCATTCAGGAATTTAGTCGTCATTTCCTGCTTCCACTGTAAAGTTTGCCATCTAAGGGCATCCAGGCGTTCCGTAACATACCTAAATATCCAAACGAAAGGCAACGTAGAACCCATTAATTCCCCGTTTCCTTGTCTAATACCTCTCCCCTCTCGTTGAGTTAAGTCAGAAGGTCGCCAAGGGGCATCTAGGTGGTGTATAGCCCATAATCCGCGACGGTGGACATTGCAACCTGTACCTAATTTCTTTGTACTTCCCAGTAGAATACGCACCTGACCAGAATCAACTAACTCAAACAGTTTAGTCCGTTTAGATTTGTTGAAATCATGAACAAAGGCAATTTGTGATTCTGGAATACCTAATGCTATAAACAGCATTTTCAAATACAAATAAGTGCTGTATTTATCTGGTTTAGGAATACTAGCATCACAGAATATTAACTGAGTTCCCTTGACATTATTTGTTAGCTTCCAAATTTGCCAACTATTCCAAACACACTCATGTAACTTGCTGGTATCTGCTTCTTTAGTTTCTCCCAATAAGCGCATAGTTAAAGCAGCTTTTGTGAGATCCGTTGTTACCTTCAGCATATTATCAATGCTAGGTGCAACCTGCCGAGTGTAAATTTTCTCAGCCCTTTTGAGAGCTTCCCTCAGAAATTGTAATTGTGCTGGAGATGGTTCTACAACAACATCAATAAACTTAGGTTTTGGACGTTTTAAAACATCACCAATGTTATCATTTGTGCGGAGGTCAACAAATTGATCCATTAGCCCTCGGAGAGCTTGGATATTGCAGAAACTCTTAAACCGAGTTACTACTTTGTATTTACCACTCGCAGTAACTTCAGCAGAAGAAGTAGGTTCTGCAAATTGACTAGCCCATTCATCGAAAGTTTCTATTCCCAATTCTCGTAATTTAGGAAGTTGAAACATCCGCATCCAGTTAAATAATTCTGCCATAGTATTAGACAGAATTGTACCCGTTGCACCAATTACTTTTCCTGTGAATTGGGAACAAGTTTCTGTGAGCATATCTCCCAGAGTATGCAGAATCTTCATGTACGTATCACTAGCACGTTGACTCCAATTATTGGGAATACCTCTGATGTTGTACATTTTGGTGATGATAGATAAATTCTTAAATTCATGAATCTCATCTATCACCAACATATCTGTCAAATTATCAAAATCAATGTGATTATCTTTTCTTGTTGATGCTGTTACCTTGTTAATTTTACTTTCTAGGCTTTTTAACGCCTTCTTTAGCTGTTTAGTGGTGATTCTGTTGTTGGATTCGTTTCTCAAGAAAGCTTGGAGAATTTCTTTTTCTTGATTGTGGAATGCTAATTGATAATCCTCCGATAATGCTAAACTGAAGAATTGGGAGTGAGTAATGATAGTGCAATCAAAATCTCCTGTTTGAATGGCAGCAGTGAAGATTTTTCTACCTTCGGCATCTAGCTTTTCAGGAACTAATAAGTTTGCCATTGGATAGAGATATCTAAAACTCTCTTCAATTTGCTTTTCAGTGCCATTCAACACAACTAACA
This sequence comes from Sphaerospermopsis kisseleviana CS-549, assembly GCF_028329225.1. Classification (NCBI taxonomy): domain Bacteria; kingdom Bacillati; phylum Cyanobacteriota; class Cyanophyceae; order Nostocales; family Aphanizomenonaceae; genus Sphaerospermopsis; species Sphaerospermopsis kisseleviana. The sequence continues at coordinate 26,903 of NZ_JAQMTI010000108.1, forward strand.
TTGGTTTTTTGGCTAATCCCAACCGCCGACATTCCATGATGGCAGAAATCATGGTATATGTTTTACCAAGTCCTACATCATGGGCTAGAAAAGTGGCATTTTCTTCAAGTATTCTAGAAACACCATCTAATTGCCAATAGTTTAACTGCACATGAGGATTACTACCTGGAAGTTGGAGGTAATTACCATTGTATTTTCGGGCAGAGAAAACATTGATTTGTGTGTTGTAATATGTATACAATTCCACACATCTTTGTTGATTTTCCCAAATCCAATTTCTAAAGGCAGATTTGATTAATTCTAATTTAGCTCTGGCTTCTTCTGTCGCTTCATTAGAGGCTACAGTATTGATGGTATCCTTGCTTGCGTAAATAATGATTCTGGGGTCTTGACGATTTAATCCTTTTTCTAGAAGTTTGGCACTGTCAATGTAACTTGTGCCATATTCTGTAATATCGTCAGAATTTTCCCCTACAGTCCAAAAAGATGTGCTGGATGAAGTAATGTGAGATATCGTTACTTTTATTTTCAATATCTCTTTCGCAAACTGCTGGTAAATTTCTGGTTTAATCCAGTTTGTACCTAGCATTATGTGAATTTTCTTGTTCAAGATTTTATCTTTTTGGGAATCTGTGAGAGAATTCCAATCAATATTCGATGTTTCTAGACAAGCAAGTTTGATATCTTCTGTAGCATCGGGAAGCATTGGTAATGGTTGAACTGCTTTAAGTGCTTCTATGTTTTTTGGTAAATTAACTGCGATCGCTTCTTGCAGTTTTCTGTAAACGTTACCAGATAAATATTGAGCCGCGAGTTCCCATTTCTGGCCAATTGGATTATAAAAGATGAGATTATCAGCATCGAGTTGTTGAATAATTTCCTCTGGAGTCAGGTGGCTAATTTCTGAGATATAATCCAAATCTAAGCAACCTTTGATATTCAGAGAATGGGTTAAAGCATCTTGGGCTGAATTGACTTTTGTGGGAGCAGAATATGAGCGACAGACTCGTTTAGAGAAAATATCAGCTAATTTGTAATTGCTCTTTTCTAGAGTCCTGACTAAATAATAGTTGGGGTCTTTCCCTAGATGTATTAGGTTGTACTTGCTATTGATTCTCCCCCATTTACGAATGAATGAGTTGTAGCTGTTTTTTAGTTCTTGTTGAAGTTGTGTTAATTCCTCATCATTTACTGTTTGTTGGGCATTGATGACTTTTATTAAACAACTACGTAGCTGCCAAAAATCCTCAATTCTATTTCTCTCTACTGTTTCTACTAAAACTAAATGGCTTTTCGCTCTTTGATAAATTTGATTTTCATGAATACAAAAAGCCATTTCTTTAATATGTTGCAGTTCAGGTGGAACTAATAGTAGTTCTTCACCTTGCTTTCTAGGAAAGTAGTTAACATTTAAAGGTATTTTACACAATGCTTCAGATAAATCTCTACCATCATCTAAAAGAGCAAAACCTTCACCGTACATTTTATTAATGCTTGGTGTACCTAGTAATTGATGTACATGAGGATAGATTCTCTGTTGTAAATGTGTGTATTGGGGAGATTTTCGTAGTTGGTCTTGATAATATTTATCAAAACTTCTGCCTTGAAATTCACTCAAGAAATATTCGTTGAGATGAGCTTTAGTTTTATCACCTTCATTACCCCAATCTTGAGGAACAATTTGTACTTCTTGAGTATTTATCCATTTTGATGTATTAGCATGACGAGGATTTTTTACTCTTTGAAAGATTAGCAGAATGGGGCTAACTTGAGTTCTAGCTATGGTGTTAAATACTCCACTGGGAAGTCTTACGGCTGTTACCAGTTCTAGTTTTTGCCCTAACCAAGCTCGAAACTTTTGAGAACTGGGAGCATCTAAAGTGTATGTAGAAGTAATGACGGCAATTAACCCCTCTTCTCTCACTAAGTCGGCAGATTTGGCAAGAAAATAGTTATGAATGCTGACTCCGAGAAAGTTATATTTTGAGTCATTTACTCCATAGTCACCAAAGGGAAAATTCCCACATACCAAATCAAAATATCCTTCTGGGAAGCTAACTTGTTCAAAACCCTGATTATAGATTTTAGCTTCGGGATATAAATGTTTGGCTATGGTAGCGGGTGTTTTATCTAATTCTATTCCAAATAGTTTTGAATTACACCTGATATCCTCTGGCATGAGTCCAAAGAATAAACCAGTACCGCAAGCTGGTTCTAATATTCTGCCTTCTGTAAATCCTATGCGTGATAGCATTTCCCAAATACTACGGATAATTTTAGGTTCTGTATAATGGGCATTTAATATGCTACTGGCAGCGTTATTAAATTCGTTTTGTTCCAGTAAAGTTAGCAATTCTTTTTGTGCTTTAGCAACCCATCTGGTTTGTGGATTTAAGCTAAATATTTCTGGTAAACAACCCCATCCGTTAAATTTTGCTAATGTTTGTAGTTGTTCTTGGGTGGGAGTGGTGTTGAGATTTTGCAGGGTAATAATTGCCTGTTTGTTGTTTTCCCACCTTTGTTGGGGTGTGGTTTTTAATTCTGATTCTATTGTTGAATTGATTGTAAACATATTCCATTACCAAAAAATAGTTTTGGTAATGGGCGCATAGCGCAAAGTTACGATTTAAATATGTTATAGATATTCGTATTCAAGTGAAGTATAAGCAGTAATAATTGAACGCAGATGGACGCAGATAAACGCAGATTATTTGGTAATTCATTAGACTAGGAAATGCTATATGTGCATCTTTAAAGTAAAGTGATATTAGAGAAAAAATATAGCTTACCTTAATCAGTAAGCCATATCATTTATAAATATTTTGTGAATATTTATGGTTGAACAATTTACATTGACAGCTTGAAAAGCTTAATAATTTGAATGTGAGACAGTATTAGATATGCCTCCAAAAGTTCTTACTAATAGTTTTCAAGCTGATAACTTTCCTGTTATTAACAGATTCTGCTGTATTTTCACCTTGAACAGATTCAGTTTCCAATAAAGAGTTTAGTAGTGATAGTTGATGGTCTACGTCTCCTACATGACGGTATATTAATGATGGTATTATTTTCATACCCAAAGGTGTGGGGACAATTTTGAGATATTGGTTTAATGTCTCTAAATAATTACTATTTGCAAATTGTCTTTCAGCTACATAAGGGCGTAATATTTCTAGTAATTGAATAGCTCTTTTGATTTCCGAAGAATCAGAATTATTATCAATTTGAGCTTGGCTTTCTCGGTAGCCTTTCATTTTTTTATCAGCAACGAGATTGTTGAATTTAGAAACTGCTTTTTGATAGTTACCACAAGCATGAACTTTCTGCTGAGATTTGTATCCTACTCGACCCCATTCAACAGTTAAATTTCCTTGCTCAACTTTGGCACTCCAGAACTTATTACTATTCTGGGCAGCATCTACAAATACCAAATATATTTCCATAATTGGACTGTTGATATTTAATGGTGTTTATACGCTAAACATTTGAACAGGACTTACGTAAAAACTTAGCGGTAATATTGGCAAGCATACAGCTATACCACGCCAGTTATCAGTTATATGAATTGGCGTTATTGATGAATAGGATGATTTTTCTTCGTGCAAATTTGTAAAGTTGCAAAAAATCTAAATTTACACTTACCCAATCATCTTTTATTCCCTATTGATGTAATGTGCGTAAATTACCGCTACGCAAGAACAAAGTTCTCAGTTATTTCGTAAGTCCTATTGAGTTGGTGATAAAAGTGATAAAATAGCGATCGCTCTTCGGTTTCACGGGTAATATTGGTATTGGGTACAGTGATAGGATACTTACTCACCAAGGCCATTGTGTGTACCTGCAACCAGGCGATCGCTCTTCGCTCTTTTGTTGTGTACTAATTAGTACGAAACCTAGAAGTACGAAGACTCCTCTTAGAAACCTGTACAGAACTAGAAGCTGGTCGTGCCACCTTTGACCACGACTGCATCCGTTCAACAGCAGCAGCATCTTGAACAGCTAAAGGTGTAATATTTTGCTGGCAATTTTCTAAGTCAGCTAGTGTTACCTGCTGCGGTCTTCCTTCATCGAAAGCTAATAGTGCAGCTTCTGAGGCCAGAGTTTCTAATTCAGCACCGCTAAACTTGCTGGTACTAGCAGCGATCGCTTCCAAATACTCTTGGGGAACTTTTATACCGTATCTTTCTAGATGAATCTTGAGAATTTGACAGCGTTCTGGTTCTGTAGGTAGGTCAACAAAGAAATTTTCGTCAAACCGTCCTTTGCGCTTGAACTCAATCGGTAAAGCAGTTGGGTCATTACAGGTTGCCACCACAAACACCCCTGCTGTACACTCAGACATGAACGTGAGGATATTTCCTAAAATTCTTTGTGAAACTCCAGAAGTATCGCCGTTAGCGGAAAGTGCTTTCTCTACTTCATCAATCCACAGGACACAGGGAGCGATCGCTTCAGCCGTACTGAGTGCGCGGCGGACATTACCTTCAGATTCTCCCACCAGACTACCCAGCATTGAGGCTATGTCTAGTTGCAACAATGGAAGATTAAGGATAGTTGCAATATTCTTCGCTACTATTGATTTACCTGTACCCGGTGGTCCCGCTAATAGCACCCCTTTAGGTTGGGGTAAATTGAGCGATCGCGCTTCTTGGGAAAACAACCGACGACGACGTTGCAACCAATCCCGCAGCAAATCCAGACCCCCAAAAGGTATTGTTGTGGGTTTACCCAATTCGATACCCATTTGAGCCAATAGCCGGGTTTTGTATTCGACCACTAAGGCAATGATTGTACCATCAATCACAATGCCTTGGGAAGTTAGGCGTTCTTTCACAGTTAGCCGGAGAAAGTCGCTAATTTCTTCCAGTGTCAAACCTAATGCTGCTCTTGCTAAGGTTTCTTTATCTTCAGTCGTCAGAGAAACTGTAAAATTCACCTCTTGCTCACTGGCAGATTCTTGTAAATATAGCAGATATGATGCTAAATGGTCTTGAATTTGCTCAATGCTCGGTAAAGGAACTTCACAGCAAGGAATGAGCCTCAGTAAAGATTCATGCAATTGAATATTTTGACCCAGAAGTACAATGCGCTTTTCAGTTGGTTTGAGACGATGATACAAGTTTTTGACTCTGGTGAGAACTTCCCAACTTAATTGCAGGGAGTTTTTACCCACAAAGGGGTGAACATCTCCCAGAATGAAAACCCCATTCCCCTCAAAATTGCTGATGTACTCAAATACGTGTATTAGCGGGTCTATGTGAGGAGGCTTTTTATAAGTCTCAACTGATTTGAATACCAGTCCACCGTCGTCAGCAATCAGACATTGTTCTAAGCTGGACACTCCTAAATTCCAGAAATACACAGGACTATTCAGTTTGTCCATGACTTCAGTAGTTAACCATTGAATAATGGTTGCTTCTTCAGGAGATAGAACCTCTAAAGCCACAATGGGTATTTGAGAGTCAATGGTGGTAATTAGGTTTGATAATTTCATGGTTGTGAATAAGAAATTTTGTTTGTTCCCCAGTGAAAATGTATTGATGAAATAGCAAAGCTTGTTTAGGTGAAGGGTAATGAGGAGAGGAAGGAATATTGAAGATATCTTCCCCCTCCCTGGTTTGAGTTTATTGATGCAGTCGGTGTTGATGGGTGTTAGTGCTACGAAGCTGTTGATGGGATTCGGGTTTGTAAGTGCGTAGTTCACCGCCGTAGGCATCGCCCTGTACCATCCCCAAAGCTTCCTCAAAAGGTTGGGTTGCTTCTAGACAGGACAATCCCTCAAATCCTTCAGCTTCTATTTTTACTTCACCTGTAGCAGTGTCAAAATGTATCAATATTGCCCTTTCCATAAATTATCTCCGTACTTGCTGAGTTTGTTGATGTGCTGAGAATGCAAGACGTAAGGTATGTACCTGACCCTTGGTTTCTTCTGTGATGGTGCATTCTCCTAGCTGTTCTTGTAACTGTGCTGCTTTAGCGCGAACCATGTTTTTACCGTAGGCTTGCATGAGGGTATGAGAAAAGAAGTTTTCTCCCAGTCGGGGTACGGTTTCATAGGCATCGTGGATGATTTGATACACCTTTACTTCTTGATCCCACAGAAACCCGATATCTGCGCGGGCATTTAAAGTATGACCAGGGACAACAATCTCTGCACTTTTGCCTTCAGAGTCGTCGTAATAACCTTTGAGCAATTGTGGTTTCTCATAAATTTGCACGGTAAGCTGCAAATCTTGTAGAGCATCAACTAAACATTCACGATTAGTTAATTTTGTGGTGACAGTTGAGAAATGTGACATCTTAGTTACTGTGAATTGGGAAATTAATACTGATAAACAGGGAAGCAAACAGTTGCTATTACTTCCTCTCTTAATTGCGTAGCAAGTGTATGAGGTGTATTATTCTCATCTACACCTCACACTTCGCGTTTGTTCAAAGATGATACAGACAGGTTTTTCTACCGAAGTTTGAGAGACATGGCTGTAGCTTTGCTTAACCCCATACCCTCATCACTTGCTAATCTTTGAAGATGACGTTGTTCATCCAGCAGCTTGGCGTAAATTTCGTCCATTTTTCCCTCTAATTGAGAACGTCCCTGTGAATCAAGCCTTTTGGCATCTACAGAAGCGTTTTCGAGAATGTCTTCTAGATGAGTCATCATTTGTTCCAGACTGCTACCTGCTTCAAAACTGGCGTTACCCAAAAGCATTTGCACTTTCTTGAAATGACGTTCCATTTTCTTTTTGAAGTTAACTGGCTTGCGTCCTGGCTCCCAATTGCTCAAATCTTCGAGTAATTGCGCTGCTAGTTGTTCGCCACCTGCGATCGCCGATTCTCTGAGTGTTTGTTCTAAATTGGTGTCATACTGCTCGATAAATCGAGTTATTTGCTGCAAACATTCAGCTTGTTGTTCTGACAATTGCTCACTAATAGCAGGAATAATCACAGGACGACCAATTATTACTTGTAAGTAGTCTTCTAGTTCCTCTAAACAGGGAAAAGCTTTTACTAAGTTTTGCTTAACTTCTTGTTGTTGTTCTCCAGATAACTGCCAAGCATTCAGTGAGAGGAATTTATCAATCCGTTCTTGATAATCTGTGTAACCTTCGTCATACTCTTCTCTCAATTGGGTGCGTAAAGTAGGGGCAATATTATCTCGAATTTCGATTAATTGACTCCAGACTATGGGTGCTAAATCTATGGAACAAATCCAATCACCATTGTCATAATTCATCCATTCTTGGACTGAAGCAATTTCTTGTCTTAATTTGTTTGCGGCTTCATCTAAAGCTTTAAAAACTTTGATGCCCTTTAAACCAACTTCAGAAGTTGTAACTTTTACTAAGTCTGATTCTTGCTCATTTTGGGACGTTTTAAGAACATCTGCCCATTTTGGAGCATTGCTTTTGGTGGTTTTCTTTAACTGGATTTTGAAACGGATGCGTGTTTTGTTTAATTTGGAGAAGTTGTATCTTTCAACAACAGCGTTTTGGAGGAAGGTTTCATTTGAGTTGGGAATGACTGCTTGTAGCATATTGTTTTGGAAGTTAAATTGTTTACTTCCAGAAAAGCGTTAGCTTTAAACTGATAGCTACACAAATTGATTCCCAAAATCTTTTTGCGTGTTAGGGAGTAAATGAGCAATCAAACAGAAAGTTATGCTAAGGCTGTAAGCCATACTGGATAATCATTCTGTCAATCAATATTTATTGGTAATTCTCAACATACCAATTAACCCAAAGTTTATTTGATCCACCATTTTACAATATAGTCATAATGACTTCAGATTACAAAAACTGGAGGCTTTCAAATGGTACAATTTTATCCATATCAATCAGAATGTTACCAGCAGGTTGTTAAATCCTTATTGTAACTTTATTGCTCATTTGATCCTGCATTGCAATAGTGCTAGGATATCAAACGTGGACTGTGTGTAGCTTTCGAGTTGTCGTTGCTGAAAACTACAACTTTACTACATTAGCCCTCTTTTTATACTCCTTTTTGAGTACAGTATTGTTACATAGTTCGTTTTTTTTACTCTGAGTTACTTATGAATAAATTTTGGATTAAAACTTTTTTGACTGTAATGTTAATTGAAACGCTGTTCGGTTGCACTCAAACATCTCCTACTCAAAAAACTGAACAAAATTCAACAACTCAAAATAGTACAAATATATCCTCAACACTATCTTTTAAAGGAGGATTAGTTATCAAAGGTGATTGGACGAAACCTGTCGGACATCCATGCGGTGTTATAGATGTAAAAAATGTTGCTACTAAGGGTACTGATGCTTATTTAAATCCTGCTATTCAAAAATTAAAAGTCGTTGTCAAAAACGCAAAGTCTGAAGTAGTGGCATTGGGGCAACCGAATGATGGCCAATTAATTAAATTGAATAATCAAACTGTCAATTATTGTTTATATCCAGTCACTATAAATAATTTACCGTCATCAGAGTTTTACACGGTTATTATTGGAAAATTGGAACAAACTTTTAGTAAAGAAGAAATACAGAAAGGCGATTCTTATATAATTACTGATAATGATACAATTGTAAATATGATTGTTAACTAATATTATTCATAATTAATATAGGGTTAGAGTCTGGATACCTGAATTTTAGGACATGATGTGTAGCAAATTTTCTACAATGGAAGTAATGGAGTCTGTTTTTAACTATGAAACATAAACGAGAAGTTATAGAGTCATTATTAGAGAGTTTGTCTATGCTAGAGACTTTTTATGATTCTCCAGATGTGATTTTCCGACACTTTTCACATTGGATGAAGAGTGTTAGATGTATCTTTAATGATACAGATATGAATGATGAATTAAATATTTGGAATAATGCAGTAAAAGGCTATCAATATTCAGACGATGGCTCTTTAGTTGTGGTTATGCAAATAGCAAAAGCTACTCTTATAGCTATTCTTAATAAATTAGAAACTACCGCAGTATTTAATACACCCTATCTTAATCATGAAGATGTGATAAATGCCTATAAAATGTCTAGTTTGTATGTAATACTTCATTGTTACGAAAATTCAGTTCGTTGTTTTATTGAACAAATACTTTCAAGAGAATTTGGAGATGATTGGTGGGAAAAGGCTAAAAATACAACCACAATAAAAAAAGTAAAAGACCGTAAAGATAAAGAAAAGAAAAACAACTGGATTTCTTCTAGAGGAGGTAGTTCACCTCTTCATTATATTGATTGGGGAGATTTAGTTACAATTATTAGAAATCATCAAGATTTATTCCTACCTTACATTGGAGACATTAAATTTATTGAAAATAGATTTGAACAATTAGAAGGTTTGCGACATATTATTGCTCATCATGGAGTGTTACCATCTGAGGATGATTTTCAAAGAATTTTTATTTCTTATAGAGATTGGTGTCGTCAAATAAAATGTTTGTATACATAAAACAGCTACAGATAATAGATATTTGATTATTCAAAGTATGGATAATACTGAATTTTTTTGTGTTAACTGAGATAAAATATTTTTCGTTGTAATATATACTTTTGAAAGCAAGTGCAGGAATTATTAAAATGTTAATATTTATGGGTTTTCTTTTGTTTTCTCTTGTATTTGAAGTATTTGTTTTTGTTATTATATTACCCATTATTCAAAGGATAACCAGTAAAGAAATACCATCTGATGATCTTACTATTTTATCATTAATATTATTAATTCCTTCATTATGGATATATATTCAGATAGTTTTGCTTACTAGAGGAGAGATAGAACAAATACAATATAATATATCTAATTTATTCCCTTCAAATGCTATAGAATTAAGTCTTCAATATAATACTCCTCTTCTTATATTTTATATTTTTTTACTATTGATAGTATCAATATTTTTGTATTCTAAGGTTAAATATTTTAGAAAAAATCTAATCACTAAACTGCTATTTATATTAATTGTTTCTTATAATTTGTATAACGTACCATTTAATATAATTGATATTCATAATAAAAAGGATGCTTCTTTAAGTAATCTACCGAACCCCTCTCCTCAACGCAAAAAGATTACAACTGCAACTTTAGTTAAAAACTTAAATTCGGGACGTGGTTGGTATTACGGATTAGACATAACCTCAGATGGTAAGACTTTAGTTAGTGGAAATGAGGGTGGCATCGAAATCCTGAATCTTCAAACAGGAGAACCGAAATTTACTCTCACAAAGCATTCAGTTCTTTCGGTTGCTATTAGCCCAGATAGCAAAACTTTCGTCAGTGGAGGTCAAGACAAAACTATTAACATCTGGAATCTACAAACAGGAAAGTTAAAATCTACCCTTGTTGGTCATGATTCTAAAGTTTGGTCTGTAGCTATCACCCCGGATGGTAAGACCTTAATCAGTGGGAGTGCTGATGATACTATTAAAATCTGGGACTTGCAAACAGGAAAGTTAAAATTCACTCTCCCTGCTCACTTACGGATAGTTCGTTCTTTATTAATTAGTCCTGATGGAAAGACTTTGGTTACTGGAGGTGTTGATATTATTAAAATTTGGAACTTGCAGACAGGAAAGTTAAAAGCCACTCTGACTGGTCATTCTAATACGATTTTTTCTTTAGCAATTAGCTTGGATGGTAAGACACTGGTCAGTGGGAGTTGTGACGGAACTATCAAAATTTGGAATCTACAAACAGGAGAATTAAAATCTACACTTAGTGGACATCAGAACTGTACTTGGTCTGTAGCCATTAGCCCAAATGGTAAGACTTTGTTCAGTATAGGTGATGACAGCTATATCAAAATCTGGAACTTCCAAACAGGAGAGTTAGAGTCTAATCTCTATACTCATCCTAGTGCAGTTTTTTCCTTGTCCATAAGTCCCGATGGAAACACTTTAGTAAGCGGAGATTATGGAAATATCAGTATTTGGCGACTATTTTCTCAATGATTAATGTTGAAATTTTGCTGAAATAAAAACCATAACTGAACTACTGAAGTCTAGAGTAGTGTTTCTGAAATTACATTGTTTAAAAAGTATTGTTTTTTCGTTTTGTAATAGGTTAGCTCCTACCCCCAATGAGCAGAAGCCGTGTATTTTGATTTTATTCACAAATGGTATTTCTGCGTTTTCTTACTTCTCCTGTCTATTCCTCCACCAACAGAGCTTCTATTTGAGCCAGAAGTTTTTCCAAAGCTTTTTGCTTTTTAGGATTTTCCCAAACCTTCGCTTTTTGTAATTGCTTCGATGCTTCCTTATAACGATTCTTGAGTGAAGGTGGTTCTTGGTTTACCTGACGACTTGCCTTAATTCTTTCATTAATCTGAGTTAGTGATAAATTTTCTGCTATTGTCGCCTCCAAAAGTGCAGTTCGTTGTGCCAAATCTTTGACACGAGCGATCGCAGTAGCTTTGGTATATTCAATTTCACCCTTCCGCAAGGCTTCTAGTACATCTTCTGGCAGTTTCAGTAACGGGAGACGACTGCTAACAAAAGATTCCCAGGTGATCATTCCCAAGGCATCAAATACAGCTTCTATTGCTTCTGATTCTTCGTTACCCAAAACGTTTTGGGTAACTTTGCCTTTGGCTTCATTTTGCATTCGGTAGAGCAGTGAAATCACGTTATCCGTATCCTGATCTAACCGCAAACTTAAAAGCTGAAGAATACCTTCAGTCTCTTCGACTGGGTTCAAATCCTCTCGAACCAGGTTTTCAACTAGCGATAACTGCAAGGCTTCTCTATCGTTGAGTTTTCTAACAACAACAGGTACTTCTGTCAGCCCCACTTTGATAGCGGCTCGGTAGCGTCGCTCCCCTGCAACTAACTCATATTGTCCTGCTTCCAGAGGACGAACTAACAGAGGTTCTAAAATACCATGTTCTTTAACTGATATTACTAACTGTTCTAGCTTTTCCGCATCAAAGTAACGCCGGGGTTGAGAACTAGGCAGTTTTATAGACTCAATGCCAATTGTATGCGGATTGCTAATAGTATCTTCACTTGGGTAAACGCTATCTCCAAGCAATGCAGCTACTCCTTTCAAGCGGCTGGTATAGGGTTGGTCTTTTTTACTGGTATTCACTTCAGTTTTTCTAAACCTAGAGCTATTTTTTCTAACACATTAACGGCAGGATGTTTACGATTGAACAATGCTAAAGGCAATCGTGCTTCACTAGCATCGGCAAAGGCAATGGTTTTAGTAATTGGTGGGTAAACCGTGGCCAGGGGTGAGAGTTGTTCGGAAATAGCTTTTAAAGTTCTGCTTTCCTGAGCCGTGCGAGAATCATACATAGTCGGGATAAATCCGGCGATCGCCAAAGAACGATTTGCGGCTTTGCGGAGTGTCGCTACTGTATTTAATAGCAAGTCCGTTCCTTGAAAAGATTTGAATTGACATTGAATCGGAACTAAAACGTGAGTTGCTGCCACTAAGCTGATCACACTCAAAATACCCAAACTGGGAGGACAATCTATCAAAATAAAATCATATTTGTCCAGTACAGGAGCGATCGCATCTTTGAGGCGCATTTCTCGCATCAAGGCTGATACCAATTCTAGCTCGGCAGCACTTAAATTAATATTTGAGGGAGCTAAGGACAGTCCATGAATCTGTTCAGGATGTATAACTAAAGGTTCTTCTCCAACCACAGCTTCGTACACGGTGTTGGTGAGATTTTCTGGTTCTAGTCCCATGAATGTGGTTAAGCTGGCTTGGGGGTCCATGTCAATCAATAGCACCCGGTTAGGATGACGCTGCGCTAAATGATACCCCAAGTTCATTGTTAAAGTGCTTTTCCCCACACCGCCGGACTGGTTAAATAGCGCAATAATGCGACTCATGCAGTGTCTCCTTACAATCAAGTTTTTTACGAATTGATAATTGACAATTGACAATTGATAATTGTTTCATTCAAGGTTTAAAATCTCCTCTTTCCAGGGGTAACAATCCAAAAATTTCGCTTTCTCAATCCTTTTCCTTTAAGGGAGAGGTAATTGTCAATAGTTACAAACTGAAAATCAAAACATGGCTTATGCCACGTTATCAAGCAGTAACCATGTTTCACCTCCTGCCTTCTGCTGTATTAAACCACTTTTTAATAAAAAATTATCTGTCCACAGAAAAAAATACCTCTGGCATCAAGCCAGAAGTAAGATGATTAAAAGGGAATGTCAGAAATATTAGTATTCCGAGAATGTCCGTTGTTAGATGCTGTAGCTACACCAGCACCAACTAGCTGTTGAGTATTTTCCTGTGGTGTGGGTGGTTGAACAACAGGGGTAACAGTTGGTGTATGAGTGCGATTACCAGCAGTAGTGCAGATGAAGTTGCGGATAACTAAGGTAGTTTTCTTTTCCTTATATCCTTTACTGCTATCTACTACGTTAAGATCCAGATAGCCGATAGCGATACCAGTGGCATTAATTCCAGATTCAGCTATAGAAACTGCTGCTGCTCCCTTGGTTCTGTAAGGAATTGTGTCTTCTACTACGCCATCTTTTGAATAGTAGGAGAAAGTACATTCACCATAGACAATCTTGACACCTTGACTGTCAAAAGCTTCATCAATAGTGAGCAGTCGAATGGTTTGGGTTGAGTTAATCATGGTTTATCCTTGTGATGAAATTGTCAATTGTTCATAAATATTGCGCTTTGCGCTTTTTACCCAAAACATCCCACAGACAAAAGTGATGCTGCGGGATGTATTGACTGGCTAGAAGTTGGCGTTAATTATGGAATCTTGGTCTTCACCAGTTTCATTTGAGTCTTTGCGTTGAGCAGAACTGATAAGTTCCAAATTGTTGACACGAATGATGGGTTTTTGTCTGGGTTCGTTGGTATTTTTGTCTATCCATCTGTCAAAGACTATTTCACCAGTGATCCCAATAGTTGAACCTTTTTGAACCCAGTCTGCTGCAACTTGAGCGATATTTCCCCAAAGTTCTAAATCAAACCAAAGGGGAGTTTCACTTCTGTAGGGAGGTTTAACAGCAAGGGTCAAGGATGTTTTCATTGCACCTGATTCAAAATAGCGAATTTCAGGTGTTTGACCAACGCGACCAACTAAATCAACTTTATTGATGTATTGCTGAGTCATATTATTTTCCTTGGATAATCAATTTTTTCACTGTATTAGCGCGATAGCGCATTTTCGGTTATGCAACCAAATGAATGATTTGGTGCTAATTTGGTGCTGTTATTGGATACAGCCCAGTGTCAAATTTGATTGCGCCTAGCGCATTGATTACTGGTTGTATTGGGGAAAAACTGCATAAAAAAATAACCCCAAATCTGCTGGAGATTTGAGGCTGATGAGTATTACAAAACTTGTTCTTTGGTTACTAAACCATGCAATTTGGTTAATAATTTCTCTTCTTTCATGCGAGAGAAACCAGGGACTTTGTGCAATTTCGCTAACTCCCTTAGTCTTTTTAAAGTTAGTGTTTGTAAATCTTCCAAACTTGCTAACTCTGGAGAATTGGGAATATTGGTGATTTCTGAGGAAGAGTGATCAGGTGTAGGAGAATCAGTTGAATCGGTGATAATTTCTGCTGTGTTTTCAGCAATAATATCTTTACTGTCACCATTATGACTTTCATCTAGTAGGGAAGTAGATTCAGATGATTCTGGAAGAGCGATCGCCTCAACTACTGAGTTATCCTCAATCTCTTCGTTTAGGGTAGTTACTGTATTAGCACTATCTTCACTAGGAGTATCATCTGGTGGTGTAATAGATTCAGATGATTCTGGAAGAGCGATCACCTCAAATACTGAGTTATCCTCAATCTCTTCGTTTACGGTAGGTACTGTATTAGCACCATCTTCACTAGGAGTATCCTCTGTTGAGGAAGTGATTTCAGTGGGTGAAGTAATCGCATTATTACTGCTGAGGTTAGGCGTTTCTGTTTCCCCGCTTGTGTCACCAAGAATTTGCTCAATAGTGGCTACAGTGGGTTCTTTCAAAACTGTAATTCTGTGAAAATTTCCCACCTTCCTAACTGAGATTCTTGCCCCAGCCGTGCGGAGTTTTGTTGTCAAGTCGTTGAGCAGGAGAAATGCTACATCCAATTGACGGTAATTATTGATAATGGCACTCATGGTTTTTTGTTTGATTTAGTTCACCACAAGAGCGCATAGCGCAATCCTTTTATCCAAAAACGTTTTTGGTATCTTTTTGAGTTTAGACAGGCTGCGTTGAAAATGTAGTTTTTGGTATTAGTCAGGAAATAGCAAAACTTCCCATACCAATCGAGGAGAGGCCATTTTTAACAGAGAGTTTTTGGCATCTTCCAGTTTCAACAGCCAATTTTGATCACTGAGAAATTCCTTCCAGCAATATTGCAGGTAATCTATCAGCCATAGTTGTTGATGAAAATCTAATTGCATTTCAATATCTTTGGCAATACTTAACGCTGTTAACAGATTGCTAGGAGGTTGAATTAGTTGTTGCAAAATTGATTGTGGGATAGATTGGAGTTGATCATGATGAGCGATCGCTATTCCAGGAGAACCACCCGCAAACTGTATAACATTTGGGTGATTGAGAATTTCAGAACGTCCCACATTTTCTAAAACTGTCGTCATTTGGGCGTTGTTTAGTCGCTGGAAAGGAATCAGTTGACAACGGCTGGTAATTGTAGCCAGTAACCTTTGGGGTTGGGATGAAATGAGGATAATAGTGCCGGATATTGGCTCTTCCAAAGTTTTCAGGAGTGCATTAGCAGCAGTGGGTGGCATTCTTTCAGCATTTTCTACCACGACAATTTTGTAAGGTGCAATTAGAGGGGAGGTAGCCAGAAATTGGGTGATTTCTCGAATCTGCTCAATTCTAATTTGGGATGGAGTTTTTCGCAGTACCCTAGAAGCTGCTATTTCACTTTCACTTAACAACTGTTTTTGGTGTAGGTATGTTGGTTCAACCCATAAAATATCAGGACAATTAGCTAGGTTTTGGATGTTGAAAATTTCAGCGATAAAGCATTTCGCAGCTAAAGATTTTCCTACTCCGTCTGCTCCAGCAAACAAATAAGCGGGGACAATTCGGTTGTGTGTAATTGCACCTTTGAGTAAAGATACCGCTAAATTTTGGCCAATGATTTTTGATAACTGCCAGTTTTCTGCAATTGGCTGTGTAGATTCGGAATCTATACTTTGAGAAGGTTCAGAAACAGAAAGGTCTGTTGTGAGATGAAGTAGATCAAGTTGCTTCATTTTTTGAGTTTTGGAAATTGTTGATTAGACATCTCCAGAAATTTAATTTACATCCAACAACCGGAGCTTTTTAGGTTAAATTTCCGGGGTGTTTATTGCAGTTGCAAGAAGTAGTACCTACGAGCAAAGTTTGATAATTTGAGTTTGCAAGGCGAGTTTTTCATCTACACCAGATTTGAGCATTAGCTCTAGTTCTAACAGCATTTTCAAACTATTTTTCAGCTTGTTTACACAACAATTAGCAACCTCTTGGCGGATGTAATACAAGCGTTTGGGATTTTTCACGTCTGCAAGTTGGGCGATCGCATTCTCATCTTGACACCCGGTGATGATCATCTGTTTGACTGTTAGCCAAGTGCGAAAGGTAGTAGTCAGGGTAGCGGTAATCTTTAAAGCTGGTTCGTTACAGTTAATTAAGCGTTCAATAAATTCTAATGCTTGAGCAATGTTATTTAAGCGAATGGCGTTGGCTAGTTGTAAGCTATTAGCAGCACTTTCTGAGACTAATTCTTTCACCATATCCCCATTGACTGTTTTACCCAAAGCATAGATTTTGAGCTTTTTTAGTTCGGTAAATATCAGTCGTGTATGATTGCCTGTGTAATCAATTAATACTTTGTAGGCATCGCTAGTGAGTGTTACACTTACTTCGTCAGCTAAGGTACGAGCTTGCTGTATTAATGCTTGGGTTTGCCATTGGGGAATGAGAGGAAATTCTTTTACCTGTGCGTACTCCAGTAGGAGTTTGACTGATTTATTTCTCGCGTCAGGTTTGTGAGTGTTGGTGATAACGAGGGTATTGGTTGAGGGAATTTTGGGGAGAATGGACTCCAACTGCAACAAAATTTCTTTTGAACAAACTCCCAGTAATGTGCTGTTGGGCAAATGTACTAATCTTCCTCCACTCCCAACAGGTGGTGTCATGAGATCGGATAATGCTTGAGGAATGGTTTCTTTAGATTCTGGGGAGTATTCTGTATAGTTGAAGTTTGTCCATTGTTGATCTAGAGTGTGGGTTTTTAGTTGTTTGATGGTGCGATTTAGGAAGAATTCGTTTTCACCAAAGTATAAGTGTGTTGGCATGGTGGTACGGCAATTGTATTGTCGTACATGAGCGTTAGCTCTAGCTCTCTTATCTGAGGATTTTCGGTAATGTCTAGTGTGTTGTAAATATTTCTAACTTTACACTAAAAACAAAATGTAGGATGGTACTGTTATTGTGGCTAATTGTCATATATCTTTATTTGAGATAAAACTACTCACTACTATGCAAGATTCTTCTATCATCACCTATAAGTTTACTGTAAATATAGTTTCAGGGCAGTTAAGAAGCAAGAGATATGAGGGACATTTTACCTATGACCAATCCCAGTTAAATTGTAATGGAGATGAAACTATCGAGGTCTTAGAAGCGCAATTTAGATATCAAGGTGTAACCTATACCGAATCTAGTTTTGATGGACTACCAAAAGTTTCATTCAAAGATGGTGAATTTCAACATTTCATTGCTACTGGAGGCTCTATAAAACGCCGATTTGGCTTTAATGACGGATTTAATCGTTCGGCATTTGGTCGTCCTGACGAGGCTTTTGTGAGAGAGGGAAAAGATTATTTTGCTTATCTCGATCCGGATACTTATGTAGAAGGTGCTGGGAGAGTTACATACATTAAGCAATTGGAGTCGCATACAACAGATCAAGCCACTTCAAATGACCTAAGAGTAAAATTAACTGAACTGGAAAAACATTTAAAAGCTGAACAATGGAAACAAGCAGACTCGGAAACAGGTAGGATCATCCTTGAGATAGCAGGTCAACTAGAAAGAGGTTGGCTGACTGATGATGATATTGAAAATTTTCCTAGTGCTGAATTGGTTGCTATTGATAAACTTTGGCTAAACCATAGCGAAGCACGCTTTGGTTTAAGTGTCCAAAAACAAATCTGGCAAGAGGTTGGAGAAGACTATTTGGAATTATGTGATCGTGTTGGCTGGCGATTGGAAGACGATTGGTTAGATTACGAAGACTTAGAATTTTCCAAACAAGCACCAATGGGTCATCTCCCGTTTGGAGGTATTTGTATAGCGGATGAGGAGAATTGGATTAATCAATTACCGTTTAACCTGCCATTGTGGGTATCAAGATCAGAACCCTTTATGGGACGTTTGTATGAAACACGCTCTGGTGTAGAACTCTTAAAAAGTCTTCTTTTTCGTACTCTTTTAGACAGTACAATTCTTTAATTTTTTCACACAAATATCAAGATAGTAAAATACAGGAGCAAATAATGGCAAAAGAGATGAAAGATATAATTGTCCTGATACCAGGCATTATGGGTAGTATTCTACAACTCAAAAAAGGTAAAAAACTATGGGATACTAGTAATATTATTTGGGCAATGTCAGGTTTAAATGATAATTTGCAAAACCTAAAAATTCAAGGAGAAGATGACTACCTTAGAGATGATTTAGAAGATGGAGTTCAAGCAACTGGTTTAATAAGAGTTCCTGGTGTAATTGGTGGATTGATTAAAACTGATGATTATTCATCCATCTCAAATTTAATTACTGAAGAATTTAATGTAACAAAAGGAGAAATACATGATAACAACCCCGCTAATTTTTTCGAGTTTCCCTACGATTGGCGACGTGATAACAGAGTTGCTGCACGAAAATTGCAACAGCTAATTGACAAACGCTTACCGCAGTGGCGTGAAAAAACTGGTAATGAGAAGGCTAAGGTAATTATTCTAGCTCACAGTATGGGAGGTTTAGTTGCTCGTCATTATTTAGAAGTATTAGAAGGGTGGCAAAACTGTCGTGCTTTGGTAACTTTTGGTACTCCTTATAGAGGAGCAGTTAACTCAGTTAATTATCTAGCTAATGAGCAGAGACTAGGATTTGCTGATCTCACAGATATAGTCCGTTCATTTACTTCGGTTTACCAATTAATACCAATATACCCGATGGTTAAAATTGGCGAAAACTACCAGCAAGTAGCTGAGACACAAGGAATTCCTCATCTTGATAAAAAACGGGCTGAAAAAGCTTTGGCATTCCATCGAGAAATTGAGCAAGCTGTAGAGAAACACCAAAAAGATGCTCAATATCTAAATTTCAAAGATAGCTATCAAATAATACCTTTTGTTGGTTGTAGTCAAAACACTTTTCAATCTGTTGAACTTGTTGACGGAAAAATACAAACCAGCTATGAATTACCAACAATAAATAATCAAAAACTTGATATTGCATTAGCTGAAGGAGATGGAACTGTACCTCGCCTATCAGCAAGTCCTATAGAACTAGATGGGAAATTGGCCGCAAGATATATTGTAGACACACATAGCTGTTTACAGAGTAACTTGCAAGTTTTTGATGATCTGAGCAGACTCCTTGAAGATATGCAAAATACAGAGAAACCACCAATCAGGGGTGGATTGAGATCTGAACTAAACCACCGTGCAACTATTAGTCTTAATATTGATGATTTGTATGTTACCAGTGAACCTATTGAACTGCGGGCTAAAATCTTGAACTTAAATACAAATATTGGTGTGCTTCAAGCCACAATTACTCCTGTGGAAGCGAATAAAGAACCAATCCAATTAAATTTTAAACAACAGGATGAGCAGTGGGTATTGACAATTGATAAACTTTCACTAGGGTTGTATAGATTGGAGGTAGAAACAAGTATGAAGAATCCTTTATGTCCAACACCTGTAAAAGACGTTTTTGTAGTTATATAATTAAATAGGGGTATTTTGTATGACAAGGGAAGCCTGGCTTAAATCTGATGAAAAAGGTTTAGCCCGTTACGTTCATAAAGAGGCTGGCCAATTTTTACCATTTTCTCAAAATCAATTAGATTTGTTGAAACAACCTAATGGTCGTCATCTATTAATTGAGGTTATATATAATACTTTGTGCAACCTAAGTATACAGTATGCTCTGGAAAAATATGATCAATCAAATGATACACAACAAATTATACGTGAACCAAGTGAAATTATAGGTAATATTCGTCAAGGCACTTGTCTGGATCTAGCAGCTTTTTTCTGTGGAGTATGTTTAACTTATGAATTACTGCCACTTTTAATTATAATTAAAGGTCATGCATTAGTAGCTGTATCTTTGAATCACGGGTTCGGAGATTACAAAGCCCGTCAACGAAAAGAATATGATAAATTATTCAAGAGAGGATCAGGATTGCTATCCCTTACTGACAGCAATAACCTTACAAATTTTATTAACTTAGTTGATTCTGGTCAATATCTTTTCATAGAATGTACTGGCTTTGCCCAAAGTGATAGTTTAAATTCAGCAACCCCAGAGGGATCTGATAGAATTAATGGATTTTTAACTTTTGAGCAAGCTATTATCGCAGGTCGTAAACAATTTGAGCCAGAAACAAATCGACCTCCACAATTTGCATTAGATATTGCTGTAATATATCACGAAGAAAGTTGGCAACCTTTGCCAATTAGTCTTCCAGATATGGATTCAGAAATTGGTAAAGCGGTGCTTCTTGAAAAGGATGTCAAGAATTTTTTTAGTATTATTTTAAACAATATAGAAACTGATTTGAATAGATTAAAGAATAACTCCGATATTGAATCCCAGGAAAAGTTCCGATATATTCCTATTCAAGTGACTTCGGAAAGAATTTCTCAACCTCTAGTGGAAACCCCTTTGATATATGGTGAACACGCAACAGAACTCAAAAGGATCTACGCCTATAAAGGCTTTGATAACGAACTGGCACAGCGTTACAAAGTAAATTGGGAAGAGGCAAAGGCAAAAGAAGATTACAAAGTGATCATGGTTCTTGCCGATCCAGGTATGGGAAAATCTACATTATTAAGGATGGATGCTTGGAACACTGCACAACAACAAAAAGATAATTTGGGTATAATTACAATCATAAATGATGAGGATTTGAACTTTCCGATTCTTCTAAGACTATCGCAAATAGCAAAAAAATTAAACGAAGATAGCCAAATCATCAATCTAATTCCAACACTTATCGAAAAAATATCAAACCTACCAAAAGAAGTATTTCCTATATTAAATAAAAATTTGAAAGATGGAAAATGCCTTGTTTTTTTGGATGCTTTGGACGAAGTACCACCAATATACCGAGATAGATTAAAAAGAAAGTTAAATGATTTTGCTTCAATTTATTCAGGTAAAATTATTTGTACATCCCGAATTGTCGGTTATGATAAGATTTTTTTCAATAGTAATAGTAATAAGGTAGTTGAAGTTGAAATTGTACCGTTTGGTCAAAACCAAATTGAACAATATATTAGCTGGTTTATTAATGACAATTTGCTAGTAGAAAGATTAATTAGCGAACTGCGTAATAAACCTCAAATAATGGGACTAGCTCAAAATCCACTGCTATTATCTTTGATTTGTAATATGTATAACAAACCTAAGCCTCCAAGTCTTCCTGCAAAGCGTACTGAAATTTATCGCCAAACTATAAATAATTTCATGTCGACAGAATGGGATGAAGAACGAAAAAAAGAAGTAGATATCGTAGATAGTGATACAAGAAAAGAAGCAAAAGTCAAATTATTGTCGGAAATTGCTTATAATTTATCTAGCAATAGCAACGATAATATTCATTTTGATGAACTCAATGGGGTTATTGAGCAAGTTTTAAACAATGAAGATAATGAAATAAAATCTGATTTAAACGATTCAAAACCAATAGACTTAATTAGGGAACTATCAGAGAAGGATGGCATTCTGCAAAAAATGGAATCAGAAGAAAACGATGAAGAAAGTCATTATCTATTTTTGCATCGAACTTTTCAAGAGTATTTCACAGCTTTGTATTTAGCAAACGATGAAAATCTTATAGAGGAAGCAATAAAACATATTTGGCAATACGAATGGCATGAAACTTTAACTTTATTGACGGGATTGATAGAAAAGAAACTAAAAGCAGTAGCATTTATCAAATCTATCAAGGAGCAAAGAGATGATATATTCTATACTTTGAAGTTATTAGCAGGTAGATGTCTTGCTGAACGTAAATTGGATGATAGCGACTTGGTAGAAGACATCTATCACTTCTGGCACAAATTTCCATCTGCTAACTTCATTCGCTCGACTGTTGTAACTATCGGGCAAGTAAATTCGCAGATGTTCAGGATGTTGAAAGAAACTCTTGAAAATACCAACGAAAGTGAACAAGTGAGAAGCGAAGCAGCATTAGCTTTGGGCGAAATTCGCAACTCAGAAGCCATACCAGCCTTGAATGCTACTTTGAAAAGTTCTAATCCCCGTCTAAAAAGACAGTCTGCTTTGGCTTTAGGTGACATTGGCACTTCGGATGCAATTAAGCTATTAATCGAATGCTTCAAAGACCCATCCTATGTTTCTAGTTTTCAAAGTCTATATGGTAACAATAAAGAGTATGAGATATGCTCTGCTTTGGCTATAATTGGCAACCGCGAAGTAATAGAAGAATTAATCAAATTTCTGAATAACAAGGAAGAAGACATTAACTATAGAATTTCGGCAGCCAAGACTTTAGCCAAGATCGGTAATGAAACAAGACAAGAAAACGACAAAATACAAATAATAGAAGCGATTGTTAATGCCATCAATGAAATCAGTGGCTACATTCTTAACAAAGATGTCCAAGGATTTCAAGAAAAGTTGATATGGGCTTTGAGTGAAATCAGTAACGAGAAAGTTATGAAATACTTAATC
Organism: Sphaerospermopsis kisseleviana CS-549; assembly: GCF_028329225.1. Classification (NCBI taxonomy): domain Bacteria; kingdom Bacillati; phylum Cyanobacteriota; class Cyanophyceae; order Nostocales; family Aphanizomenonaceae; genus Sphaerospermopsis; species Sphaerospermopsis kisseleviana. Next base: position 49,812 of record NZ_JAQMTI010000108.1, read on the forward strand.
AAAGTTCTGAACGACAAACAGAAAAATATTCAAACTAGAACAACGACAGCAAGAGCTTTGGGTAAGATTGGCAGTTCAGAAGCAGTGCAAGCCTTAATCACAACCTTCAATGAGGAAAATGACTCTGATACTGACATTAATGACATTAGAACAACGACAGCAAGAGCTTTGGGTAAGATTAGCAGCCCAGAAGCAGTACAAGCCTTAATCAAAGCTTGCGAACATACAAATAAGTTCGTAAAATCGTCAGCACTTAAGGCTTTGGGTGAGATCGATAACTTGAAGGTAGAGGAAATCTTGGTAGATACTAAAAACAACCACCAGAATGAGAAAGTTAGAAACAAGGCTGAATTAGCTTGGAAAAATATTCAGAGTAAAAAGAACAGTAATAGTAATGAGCCAGCCCCAACTAATTCAGCTACTGGTATTGATATTAATATGCTTCCAAAGATAATCGCTGATATTGATACTTCTAATACTGTATACATTGATAAAATCCGAAATCAAGCGAAAGAGGATTTGCGTAGGTTTAATAATCCTGAAGGGGCTTCATACTTAACTGAAGTTCTCAAAAAGACAAAGTGCAGTGAATTAAAAATTGAGGTTTCTTTTGCTTTGGGTAGAATAGGAAAAGGTAACGAGCAAGCAATGGAAGCATTAATTTTAACTCTCAAAGACAATAACAGGAACGTTATAAGAGCAGTAGTATCGGCTTTGGAGGAATGTTCTACAGAAAAGACTTTAAGAAGACTCATAGAACTCTCTCACACTGAAGTAAACATTTATGACCCTGACGTATTTTACTTAGCAAGGAAACTAGCAATTAAGTTCAACCAATCAAAAGTAGATTTCATTCCTGTTTATCCTGAATTGGTCTCAACTCAGCAGTAAACTCCCCACTCAAAACAAACTCAACTGCTTTCCCACATCACCTTGAGGCTCAACAACCGAAAGTAACTCATCTCGTTTTTTAGCCATCAACTCCAAATAATACCCACTGGAATAGGCTTCAGAATTAGTCAACCCCAAAATTCCTTGATAAAACGTCACAACATCCCCAGTATTACCCAGAACCAAAAGAGCCTTTTCACCTTTCTTAATTTTCCGAGTAACCTGTAACTGTTCTACAGGAAAATCACCAGCACGAATAACCTTGGTTAATTCCTGGTAATATTGTTCTGCCTTAGTCTTTGACAGAAGATATTGTGTCAGGTAGTTCAAAGGAAACTCCTTTTCTAAACGAGAACGGTCTCTTTTCCGCCATGAACCCTTAGTAGTAATTTTACCATCTTCATGCCAGAGAATATAATTCTTAGCTCCTCTAGAGGGAACAAACATCGCTTGAGCAAGAATTTCCAACTCAATTTTGATACCAGTAGGTAAAGCATTTTGCAGCTTTTCAAATATCAGCAGAGGTTCAGAGTGGGAGAAGAACACACCATCAGTATCACTTTCAACCTGGATACCTCCCGCTTTTTCAATCACATCAATCATGAATCGCAGAATCCGTCTCCCATAAGCTGTAACCAGTGCAGCAGCTTCCATATCGTTAAAACCAACACCAGAAGTCCCATAAAAGCCAAACAACGAGTTGATTAACACTTTGAGAGCAGCTTCAGCTTGTTTAGCAGCTAAATCTCCAGCTTTTCCTAATTCCTTGAGTCTGAGTCGTTCCCTGGTGAGATAATCGAGAATACTTAACCCCACTCGTTGCGTATCCTTGCGGGAGCAAATCCCATATTTAAGCATAATGCTGGGATACAGACTGGAAACATCAATTTTGGCAATGTGTTTGTGTAAACCTGGTATAGAAATTACCAGTCCCCCCTCAAATTTCAACTTCGGATCAGCAGTTGGTTTGTAACCTGGATATTGTCTTTCTAAAACTCGCTGCCATTTAGTACCATTACCAGTAAGCGATAATTGTTGTAAGTTCATACCTGGTACTATCAGCGATTCATAGTAATAGGAAGGAACTAATTTATCAGCAATTAATTTCGTATCTTCCAAGTCATAAATTAGGTATTTTCTGATTTGTTCCCATCCTTGAGAACCTGCACCTTCACTCCAACAATGTTGAATTTCTTGGGGAGTTAAAACTAATCTAGCAGATTCTCGCAATCCCATTTCTATGACTGCACTTTTTAGGGAATGTTGATATAATGCTTTATTGACAAAATCCCATCTCAGGACGCAAATATAAACATCAATATGTTGGCTGTTGCTGATGAATATTTCGGAAATATTCATAGGTTTACCAAATACCTGTGCTGTTTTGATAATTCTCAATTGCTGAGAAATAGTAAATGGATGAGATATGTTATTAAGTAGGCATCTAGTAATGATAAATGGAAAATCAAAATCTGTACCGTTGTATGTGAGAACTACATCAGGAGAAATAGACTGAAAATAGGAAATAAATTGGCAGAGTAATTTTGATTCATTTTCATCCATGAATACAAAATACTCCCCCAATTTATTCATACAACCAATAGCGAAAATTCTATCTTTACTAGGAATTAGCCCTGAAGTTTCAATGTCAACAACCATTTGCTTCAGGGCATTGTAAGGTTTGATAGTCTGTAAAGGTTGCCAAGAGCGATAAACTGTATTCTCTGTGTAGAAAATATTTAATTTATCTTCTGACACAGTAATTTGATTACCGCTTTTGCTGACAAAAAGACGATGATTGTAATCAGTGTTCATTTTTGGTGTTGGTTACTTACCAATAGTTCCTATCTTTTGCATTTTGAAAAGTGCAGAATTGATTTCCAGTAAATATTGTGGTGACGGGTACTGAGATAAGAAATAGTGAAAGTCGTCTAAATGTGTAATCGTCAGTTCTTGAGGTAAGATTTTTCCTTGAACATTCAGGAGAATTTTCGGATGTTCACGCCATTCACAGGTTGTTATTTTCAACAGTTGGTAAATCACAGAATTGATGTGGAAATTGTAAGAGGATACCGGGTGATTTTTGATAAATTCACATAATTCTTCTAAAGTGTTTAAACTTTGTGTACATGATTCCCCACTTTTAGATTGACAAGATATTTGCATGACTATTACTCCAATGGTAACAAATAATTTGAAATAGATAGACTGAGTTATTACGAATAACTAATTGCTCCTTTTCTTTTGAAAAATACTGATTGAATGAACCACGTTCGCGAAGCGTCCCGTAGGGATAGACGCGAAGAACACGAAGGAAGAGGGAAAGAGAAGAAGACAAGAGAAAAGGAAAGAGATAGGTAAACCTTTAATTGATACAGCATATTTCATTCAAAAGAGGTACAAGCTTAAATAATCAAACTCTTGTGGTGCGGGCATCTTGCCCGCTAAATGTGTACCTAATTTCTTCAAAAACTGCTGTAAATATCTATCGAGAAGACGCTAATTGTTGTACAGTTTCCACCCAAACAGGAGCTTTCTTTCCATTGACTGGAATCAATGAATTCCAATATTCTTGCAATGATTCAACCCACATTCCGCACCCTGATCTGGCACATAGAGAAATTACGGAAATAAGAAAGGAAACTGAGCCTAAAAAATCACATATTAGCGAAAAAATACATTGTTGAAAAAGAAAAATACCAAAAATGCCATCAAAACCCATTCTCAATAAGGAGCAATAAGAATGAATACTACCAAGAGGAGTCAATAGATAAATAAAAGAAGATATTTAAGATAGAGATTATAAATTAGACTAATAAGTTGAAGCAAAAAACAAAATTGTAGACATAGTAAACTTGAGCTATAAATCAAAGAAATTAGCTCATTTTCACTCATAGAAATTAAATTAATAGAGATAATAATTAGGTGAATAATTGATAGTAACGTAAACAATCATCTGGTAAAAGACGCAAGATAAAATCTCTGTCTTTATTCCAATTAGAAATATGTTCCTCCTGATTGAGTGTAACCAAATGAATACACTGAAAGCATTGAAAAATCCAGCGTAAAGTAGGGCGGTCAGTTGCTTTACCTAATTGATTTTTAATGGTTGATTTAGACTCTTTTAGAGCATTTCTAATTTGACGTTGAGCCAAAGTATAAACCAGTAGACATAAACCCATAATCATTCCCAGAGACTCTATTCTTTCAGGACTTTTGAGGAAAATACTGTCGGCAAAAAATAATGGGTCTTTGAGAAAACCAAACCCTCTTTCACATGACTGCTGGGCTTTATATTCACTGAGCATAGAATCATCACTAAGTTCCTTTGAATCTAAAACATTCGTAGCAATAATAAACCGCCCTGCACTCAGCAATTCTGTATTAATCTTACTTTCATCTTCGGAAACTGTAGCTGATATTTGGTAAGATATTTCTTGTGGAAAATCTTTGGTCTTAGATTTGACTTGAGTAACCTTACTTTCGTTAATTTGGTGATATTTAAACTGTTTTGATAATTTTGATAATGCCTTGATAGCATCTGCTTCACAAGCAAATTCTTCTTGTGATAACTTTTTCAATTCTTGTACAGCTTTTGATTCTGCTTTGGTAATTTTTTGGGTGAGCTTACGCAGGTCTGATTCTCTTCTTTCTTGACTTTGCACTACTAGCCATCTTTGTTCTATTCCTGCATAATTTTCTGTTTTCGATGTTAATTTATATCCTGGTATTGTACTATCAATAAATTCTGATTCTGGGATTGTTGATATTAATGATTTTACGGCTTTTATGCTTAATGGTACTCTACATAACCAGCGTAATTCTGACATCATTTTTAGGTTTGGTTCTGTATATAAAGCCGAGTCAGCAACGATGAGACTATTAACTTCTAATTGTTTTTGATATTCTACTGCTATTTTACCAAAGCATGATGAGTCAGCTTGATTTCCTGATGCTAGTTTCAAAAATATGGGGATGTCTCCATCTCCTGAACATATCATTTCTATGATAAACTGTTTTAGGTCTGGTCTGTGGTCACGAGAATAACCATAGGTGATGGTGATTTCTTTGGGTGATTTTACTGCTAATTCTTCTAATTCTTGGTTATCTCCTACTTTTTGACTCTCAAATATTACTTCTGGTAAGCTAGTGTTATACAGCCCATGTACGTGCATTGATGATGAGTCTAGATGTGAGGTTGATAGTGATACTCCAAATCTTTGTGCTGCTTTTAAGGCAATGATAAAAAATATTGTATCTAATCCTTTGATAAATAGTTTATCCATGACTATCCCCAGTTTATCGTCGTTGAGATATTCTGGTTTTATTCCTGTTCCTATTAGATGTTCACAGGCTATTGTTTCAAAATATTCGGGAAACATATATAACGGTTTGGAGACAAATCCTAAACCGTTTATTATCATGGCTTTTACTACTTGACCTGCATTTACTTTTTCGCCTTTTTCGACTCCTATTAATTCATTTATTATTTCTACTATTCCTATCGCGTCTATTATTCCTGCTACTATCCCTAGATGGTCTATGTTCTGAATTTCTATTTCTTGAGGTTTTAATTTCACAACAGCTTCCTCTATTACTTCTGTTGTGATTTTCTCATTTATTGTTTTGTTATCAATTCATTTTTTTCCTATTGAATCTTCTCTCTGTGTCCCGTTACGAAGTTTCACTTTCTCACTCCATACCCAGCTTAATACTATTTACTCTCATTAAGCCTCTTAACTTTTAAGTTACCTTTAGTTATTATGTACTACTTTAATGGCTTTTTTGATCTGTGACAGTTGAGGGTGCGGAATGTGGGATTCAATACTCATATTTGGTAACTTATGTTGCGCCCAAACAATAGCATCAGTAGGTGTTTTCCAATTCGTCCAAGGTGGATTTTCAGAAATTGAACCAAATTGATTTGAATTGCTGGAATTAACAGAATTAGCATCAGGTAGTAAACCCAAAATACCAACCTCTAACCATAACTGTGGTTGAGTAGATAATTTGATTTGTACTTCACATTGTCTCAAGTGCTGCTGTCCTGCTAAAATAGTTGTAGTCTCCCAACTTTTAGCTATTTTACACAATTGTTGCCAAGTATCTTCAGTTAACATCACCATTTCTTTACTGCTAGGAGATGTTTTAGCAATCAACATATCTCGATAAAAGCTGGTGAGATTTTGCAGAATTACTAAAGGTTCTTTACCCCATTCCAACAAATTCCGAATAATATTAATTACGGAATCGCTATCATTTTCAGCAATTCTTTCTACTATTGTTAGCAATTCATACTCAGGCACATTTCCCACCATTTCCCATACCCAATTTTGGTCAATGATGATATTTAGTAAACTCAATTGATCCAGTAAACATTGACTATCCCGCAAACAACCAAAAGAAATTTGTGCAATCAAACGTAATGCTTCTGGAGTAATATCAATTAATTCCTCATTCACAATTTGGTTGAGGTGTTGTATCATATCCTCAACACCAATTCTTTTAAAATCGAACCTTTGACAACGAGAAATTATTGTTGCAGGAACTTTGTGAATTTCTGTCGTACAGAGGATAAACACTACATTTTTTGGTGGTTCTTCCAAAGTTTTGAGTAAAGCTTGAAATCCTTGTGAACTGAGGCTATGTACTTCATCTAAAACAAACACCTTGTAGCGACTATTGACAGGTACAATGTGAGTACGATCAATAATTTGTCTGATATTTTCAACACCAGAGTTACTAGCAGCATCTATTTCTACAACATCCAGAGATAAACCTTTGGAGATGTTGGTACAGGAATTGCACAGGCCGCAGGGTGTGGGAGTAGGAAAATCACCATGTTGACAATTGAGAGATTTAGCAAAGATGCGTGCGCTGGAAGTTTTACCTGTACCTCTGGGTCCAGTGAATAAGTACGCCGGGGCAATTCTTTGGGATGTGATAGCATTGGTGAGAGTAGTTGCGATCGCTCTTTGACCAACAAGTTCAGCAAAAGACTGGGGACGATATTTCAGGTGAAATGGTTGGTATGTCATATTTTTCAAAAGTAGATATATTGAATTTCCCCAAGCTCATTTATCATTAATAAACTTGGGGTGTGAGTAATTTTTGGTGTGGTTGTTAAAACAGATTTGATGTAACGAACCACAGAGACACAGAGTACACAGAGGAATTAGGGTTGAAGGGATATTTGCAGAACTTTTGACTGACAAGTATTGAGGTTTGGTTTGCTAAATCTAAACCACTGCAATTTTTGATTCAGTCATTTTATGCAGCAGCGACTTTCTTTTTCCTTCCTCTAGGTTTAGGAGTAGAATTGGCAGAATTTCGAGAATTGGTTTTAGTTTCTGCTGTGTTTTTCTGTAAAGAAGAATCAGATTTCATCACATTATTTTTATCTTTGACATCTTCTTCTGTTTCCACTGCTTCAGCAGCTACATTTATTTTCTCATTCACTTCATTTGTTGAGGAAATATGTTCTGTAGCTACAACTTCCTCGTTATCATTTGCAGCATCTTCTTTCATTGCTGTGCTGTTATTATTAATAAGTTGAACCGGCATCACCAGAATTAATTGATTGAGAATGCCATCAACAGGAGTAATAACCACAGGAGTTGTAGTTTGGTTGATATGAATCAAGACCTCATTTGTAGGTATAAATTTGAGAGCTTGTTCCAGATATTTGATATTAAAACCCATGACTAATTGTTGCTGATAATCATCTTGGGGTTTAATATTCAAAGATTCCACAGCACCAGCAATATCTGAAGATTCAGTAGATAAAGTTACTTGTTGATGCTGGTAATCACAGATAATTTTGACAATCTTATTCTTTTGGTCAGCTACAATTCCCACTCGTTTTAAAGCATGATCCAATAATTTTCTATCAACAATAACTTGATGTTGAAATTGTCGGGGAATTAAAGCTGAATATTTGGGATAATCTCCTTCTAATAATCTGGTGGTAATTTGGATAGTGGGTAAGGTAAACACCGCAATACTATTGTCAATGCTAATAGTACATTCGCTGTTATCTCCTACAGTCCCCAGAATCTTTTGTAATTCTATGAGTGTTGGTTGAGGAATTGTGATTTCTACGGTATTTGAATCAACATTACCTTGTGTAGTTTCTGTTAACTGTTCATCCGTTTCTATTATTCCAGAAACAACTGCTAACCGATGTCCATCTGTTGCTGCTGCTTCCCAACTACTATTAGTAAATTGAAAATGAACTCCAGCTAAAACTTGTTTATTTTCATCATTACTAGCAGCAAATAATGTTGCTTCTAATGCTTGTAATAACTTAATTGCTGGTAATGTAATATTCTTACCTTCAATTTCTGGTAAAGATGGAAATTCTTGAGGACTAACTGTTTGAATGCGACATTTACCGCAAGAGTGAGTAATAATTGCCGCATTATCTACAATTTCCAGAGTAATATCTTGTTTGGGAAGACTAGAAATTACTTGGGTGAATAATTTAGCGGGTAAAGCAATTTTACCTTCTAGTTCTATTCTAGATTTGCATTGAACTCGAATTCCTAAACTTAAATCAAAAGCAGTAACTAAAATTTGTTGTTCTTGCTGGTCAGCAACCAACAATATATTGTTGAGAATAGGATGGTGAGGTTTGTTAGGTACAGCATAACTAACCACAGCGAGGGTATCAGCTAGTTCTTTCTGAGAAATGGTAAATTTCATAATTGTGGGTTCTTTGATGTCAATGAAGTAATGAAATAAGAGGTGCTTAGTTTGTCACTAAACACCTTGATTCAGTCTGTACTTTGTATACAGGACAATTATTTTTTGTGATTCATGTTTGGTAAGTTCCAATTAATCGCTAAAAACCATCAGCATAAAAGTTGTTAGCGTTTTATTACAGATGAAAATTTCTCAATTTTTACGATTTTTCATCTTCTGCTTTGGTTGAAGTGGTAATGTCGTTACAAATTATTGTGTAAATCAATAAAAAAGGTTTGTTTATGAACCTATTTCTAATGTGTGAGATTTGCCGTTATGACATGGAGAAACTGGGATGAGATTATGAGGATTTAACTGTTCAATCTCATCTGTAAGTTGTTGTTGTCGTTGTTGTGAAAGAGATTGATAAATGTGTTGAAGAGCTTTAATAGTTTCTCGTACTTGGTGAAGACAATCAGTATTAAAATTTATTGTCACTGTTTCTCCATCTGCAAAAAATGAACAGGATTGATTATTACCATTGCTGTATGAACTGACATAAGTGTCTTTGGTAATATTGGCCGTAAATGAATGAGATATTTTCATGTTTAGATAGAGATTGTACAATTTTGGGCAAGAAAGTATGATGATAGAATTGACGATGAAAGCGTTTAATGTATACCATATTTCTATGGTTATACACCTCTTTAAAGTTGGGAAAACCTCTCTAAAAAAAGAGATTGTACCTTCTGATTAAAATCATCAAATACTTGGCGCGTAGCGCATAATAAATTAGTGGTTTTTCTTTCAAAAGTTTATTATTTTAACTAATTCTGTTGATTTTGAAACTGGGTTTGTTGGTTTATATCAAGTTCGGCTATTTGGATAATCAACTCTGTTGGTACATTCCAACATTTACATTCCCATTTTTGACTTAATCGTTCTGCTTTTCTTACATAATTAGAGGAATTGGTAGTATTTTCAACTAGCCATTGTTTAAATTGGATTGCTTTTTCTTCAGTTTCAAAACCGAAATATGTGACTTTTCTTTGTCCCAAAGGACTGGTGATAGTAGCAACTCTGGGTGAAAGGATATTGAGAGTCCATCCACTAGCACTAAGTTGTACTCTGATAATGTTGATCATTGGTTTTATCTCTGTGGTTAGTTACAAAGACCTAAAATACATAAAAATAAGAGTTTCAAGGATTTTTGTAAATGTTATAAATAATCTTCTCCCTTGAATTTCTCCAAGGAAGAAGCGCGTCAGCGAAAGTGATTTAATCCTGTAGTGCTAAACTGAAATTGAACGACTTGATGAAATTATTTCGTCATTTGTAAACTTTTGCAGAGAATCTACACAGGTATATAGTGAACGACAAGAACCTGTAGTATTATGAAAATAGCTTGCAAATTTTCTCAAACTTCCAGTTAATGTTAATGCCAGTAAATACTCCGCAGCAATAACAGCTACTTGTTGATTAACAAATAAGCTTTGGCGGTTTCGTGCTTGAATTTCAGCACACGATAAACTTGTTGAATTTGATTCTTCAGGTAATGGGGTTAGCAGTTCTGGATGTTGTCTAGAAGGACTGGGAAGATTAAAACAAAAGTTAGGTTTTTGAAGATTATCAAAAGCAGCTTCTAAGGTAAATTGGTTAGTAGAACCAAGCACTACTTGTCCGGAACTAGAAACAGCATGATTACCGCAATCTAACCACCAAATTTGTGGTAGAGAACCTGAGTAATTTTGGTCTAAGCAACTGCTAATTTCAGCACGCGCAGCAGCATTATCTACGCAACCGATAACAACTGTTAACTTGCGCCATTTGGTTGATACAATCTTTTTTGTGAATGGTTTAGCGATGCCTTCGGCGGGCTTCGCCAACGCCCTAATTTGCACTCCCAATCCTAAACTGTATCTAGCTGCTAGAACTTCCGCTTTGTATAACCCAACCTCAGACTGTTGAAAATTCTGCCGGGGAATGTTTTTGGGTTCAATGATATCTGGGTCCACAACTATACAAGAAGTGGTTTTATTGCTGTTTGCTTCAATCTCCAGCATCAGTCTAGCAACCGACGGAACCAAAAAACCCCCTGTCCCACCAGCACCCACAATTATAAACTCAACGTGATTATGTGCAGGAAGCATAAGCGGGACAGAATGAGCAAAAGATAGGTCTAATTTCATCATGGTGTAATATCTGTGACATCAAATCCATTTTGTAACGGTATTATTCCTTGAATTTTTACCTCTGCGTTCTCTGTGTCTCTGTGGTTATTTACAGCCGTTTTCAACTATTTAAACCACACATTGATTCCTTTGCGCCTTTGTTCCTCTGCGACTCTGCGCGAAACAAAAACTGTGGTTTACCTGAAAATAGCTGTAATCATGTAGATGCTACTGAATTGGATGTGATACAGCTTGGTAAATCAAATACCCAGTTAGCAGGGATGTGCCAAAAGTGGCTGTATGTACCCAACCGAACACAAATATTGGGATTAGTGAAAATCTCACCTAAAACAGCGAAGATTCTAAACTTTCCAGCTTCTTCCTCATCGTCAGTTGCAGAAAATTCTGCGCTCATACTGTGGTGACTGTGTACTTCAATCATCGCAGTCTGATATGATAAGCTGGTTGCCTCTACTGGAGTTACACTGGTAGATGTGGCAGTTTGTTCTGGGGTGTGCAGATGCCACTCCCCGTCCGTAAAGCAGAGATAGAAGAGTATTTCTTGGTGTCCCACATTTTGAGCTAACTGTAAAATTTGCAACGTTAATTTAGCGGAAACCAAGGGATATTGCAGGTGAAAATAAGGTGTAAGATGGGGTAAACCGCGAATACTGCATTGATTGATAGGAAAGCACGCAGATAGTCCTTGACGTGCAGTACGGACAAATACTCCGTTCCCAGCTACCCAGTATTCCATCATTTTGCCTGTTATCGGTGGTAAGTCGGTGCTGGTGGCAAATTGATAATTGATGAGCGCAGGTATAGTCATGAGATAATCTCTTCAATTGCAGTGGTAATGGTTTTGTTACCCCAAGGCACTAAATCCCGTGTGGGGTATCTTTTAGAGTTTTTATGATGTAGTTGATATAGAAGCGATCGCACATCTTCAGGATATAATTTAGACTTACCCTGCACAAAATCTTGATTGAAAGGACTATGCCAAAATAATTGCCACACCTGCATGATATTTTCAGGGGAACAATGGGGAACAGAATTTTCACCAAAACAGATAGAACCGTTCTCCATCACGTTTGGTAAAGGTGCATAAAACAGGGGAGAATTTTGCTTGAATTTCTTAATAGCCCAAATCCAATATTGACGATTATATCCGGCAAATATTAACCCCGGCATAGGTATTTTAAAAGTCGTATTTTCTAAGGAGATGCAATAACGTTGTGGTGGATAAAACTGCACTAACCATTCTCCTTTGTGACATCTTCCCCACCTCACGGTATTTGCTGGTAAATAACCTGAGTCAATGGGTTCAGCAGCAAAAGCTTCTCTCAATGCAGCAGGAGCAATAAATTTGTAATTTGTTGTTTCTCCTTCTTTATAAACTAGCAGATATTGTCCTGGCAGAAATAACAGATGTGCTAGTGTTTCTGCATGAGTAGTTTGGTTGATAATTGAATGTGAGATATCACCAATGTTGAGTTGAGGTAAAACGTTAGCTAGTTCTGTGCTTTGTTCCATAGTTTGACTACCTGTTTTCTATGGTCAATAGAAGATTCAATCCATTCTGAAAATTCTGTCATTTTCTGGCAATATGTTTGGCATAATTGCCATTGTTCGGCTAAATATTTCAGCACTTCTTGTTCCCATTCAAAAGAGACATATTCTGCATGGGTGACATCTAACCAAATACATTCTGTGCTGTGGTCAATGATAGATATGACATCATAAAGTAGAGACAAAGGTGATGTTGTTTGTTGACAAAGTGATGAAAGTTTATCCCAATTGATTTTATCCACAGTCACCAATTTATCAGGAATGAAACCAAAGCAAGAATGCCAATCTTCTTGAGGATGTCCATAACCTATAATTGATAATAGAAATTGTTCTGTGAAACTGAGTTCTTCTAAACTCATTTCCCACCAATCTGTGTTTTGGGAATAAACGGGAATTTCTGTGTATTTTTCTGTGCATCCCCGAAAATCTTCGTGGTATTCTATGGTAAATAGCCACTCATTTACCAGTTCTAAAAACTCAATTTCTATGTCACTGTAAACACTGGGATATGAATGTTGTCTCAAGGGAGTTGTTGAAGATGACCATTCACAGGGGAATAGTTCTTTGTAGAGAATGAGGTAATTAATTTGTTCGCTGATTTCTTCTAAATACCAAATCCCCTCTTGTACAGTTTGGGGAATCTGGTATTTTTTCAAAGATTCAGCAGCCAATTGATATTGAGACTGCATTAGAAGCCGGAAATTGGTATTTGTGAAGGTCTAGAAGGAGATTTTTTGAGAATATTTAAACTCTTCTCTAATTCAGTTTGCCATTCTCTCCCAGTGGTAATTGCTGTTTCAAGTTCATCTTGTAATAACAGCAGGTTTTCGATATTCAAATGACCTTGAATTTCTAACATTTTGATTTGCCAGCTTAATAGTAAAGCTGGGTTAAATTGATGTTCGCTGGTAATTAGAGTCTGGAGGATATCACCTAAACCTTTAGTACCTGCTTTCTTGACCATGCGAATTTGGGTAATTCCGTCTTTATCTGTTCGCGTAATTTCTGCATGAGCAATTTCTGGGTAGAATGGTGTCAGGGCATTGCGGAGAGTTTCGTCAGTAGCTGCAATTTCATCAGCTATGGGTATTTCTTGACCTTCAATCATCAAAATGTAAGGCATATTAAAACAGTGTTAATTGATTAGATGGGTTGGTCTTCTGAGGATTAGTTGGTGGTAAATCAGGAGGATTGACAATTTTGTTATTCTCTGATTGGTTGACAGATATTTTTTGTTTTTGAGCTTCTTTTTGTTGGGTTTTTTCTGCTATTTGTGGTAAAATAGCTTTTAGTTTTGTGAGAACTCCAGCTATTACTGGATACTCCTCAATTTCATGCAGTGTACTAACTTGCATGACTGGTGGTTCTCCTTTGATTCCAGCCGTGATAAACACTTGTCGTAAATCGTGTTGATTTGCTGGTAAAATTTGGATGCCTAAGATGATAGTGTTGCTGTCAAAATCAAATCTATCTTCTTTTTCAAAGGCTACATTAACAACATCAGTTTCTGTGAATGAGGTGGTGACATCAGCATCGTTATCGTCAGCTTCAATATCTGCATCCACAATTTGTTGATTTTCAATTTTTGACATAATTAGTAGTTAGGAAAGATTAGCTAAACGGTGTAAAATCTGCATATTCATACCCCATTTCCTGAAAGATTGCCATTTGTATTCACACTCCCCTGGTGTATATTTAGCTGATAGCTGACTCCATTCGTTCCAAGCAGAAAGCAGGGTAGGATTGACTGATTTCAAAGCCATTCCCACCTTGATCCATGAATCATATTTATCTGCAAAGCGAGGATGAATAATTTCCAGTAGTAACAGTGCTGTTTCTGTATCCTCACCTGTAAATTCTGGATTTGTTGGTAAAAAGTTACTGTTTTTGTGGTAATCTCTTTTTGGTGATTTCGCACGTTTGGTCATCTGTTCGATTACCCAAGATGGTGCGATCGCTATTTCGATCTGGTCAGGACGACAACCACTCAGCCAACGATAATAACCTGTTTGTGGATGAATACTGGGGGGAAGTATTGATGGTAGTTTAGTACCTCTAAATTCTAAAACTTCACCGGGGGCGGTGGTGATTTTGCGGGATTTGAGGTGAAGATGATTGTTACCTGGCAATTTCAGTAAGTATTGCGCTCGTCCTGGTCGTCCTGATGTAAATGCAACTGTGGTCGGTAGTGGTTGATGTGCGATAATTGCTGCATGGGCGCTGTATCCATCACAGTCTATGGCGATTAAAAATTCCTGGGAGTTTTGACCGCAAAGGAGACCTATACCTGTGGGGGTTACTGTGTAAAAACCATGATAGCGGTTTCTGACTGGGACTTTTTCAGATTGTTGGAGTTGGTTCAGCAATGTTTGAGGAGACCAGGGGTGTTGTTCCCATTGATACCCTAATGGTCTTTTTCCCTGAGTGGGGATGATAGGCCAGTGTGGGGGGAGTAGTTTTAGGGTATCAATTAGTTTTTGGGTTTGTGGTTTTTTTCAGCATGGGTTTTAATTTTGATTGGGGTTGCAAAGGGAAGAAAAGTTATTAAACCTAAATAATGTGCTTTTGGTGTATGATTTGCTGCTTGTGCAAAGAGTGAAGTAAACAACAGTAGTTAATTTAGTTGTTGATTTCTTTAGCTAAGTCTGCGTTAGCAGACTTACTATAAAATTCAGTAGATACAGTTGCTTTTATAGCCAAAACTTCAAAAATTGGATACGCTTGGTGAAGGGTATCAGATAGTGGCAATGGAAGTAAAAATTAAAACTCTCACTCCAATCTGGACAGGCGGTATTGAGGCCGGAAAGTGCGATCGCATTCACGAAACCGGACTGCTTGGTAGTCTGCGCTGGTGGATGGAGGTTCTGGTGCGCGGGATGGGGGGTGTGGTCTGTGATCCGACTGAGCAAAAATGCTCATACGATTCCAAGAAGCCTAACAATGGACTTTGTAAGGTCTGCGAAGTGTTTGGCGCAACTGGTTGGAAACGTCAGTTTCGTCTGGAGGTACAGGAGATTGAAATCTCTGATGCACAAATTAAGCATACTATTACAGCAGATCGAACTTATACAAATGATCAAGGTAAGCTAAAATGGTATTTTCGAGATTCTAACCCTCCAAATGCCCCTAAAAATGGCACTTTTATTATTAAAATTCAAAGCTTCAATCCAAAATTCAAGCCTGAAATTATTGCTGGACTAATTCAATTTATTGCTGATTGGTCGGCTTTAGGAGCGCGTTCTCAGATGGGGTTTGGTGTAATTAAAATTGAGTGTGCTGGCATTATTGATACTCAGCCTCTATACGATTGGCTCATTCTCACTAACGGAAGTGAATCTGATAGAAAACTACCTTCGTTACAAAACATTTTTCTTGCAAAAATACATTCTAAAGATTCAAATTTTGATGAAAGAAGTACCTTTGATTTGAAATATGATTTACGACAACTTTTCAGATCAGATAAAAATATACGTCATTTTATTATGGGTACAGTTAAAGGTGATGTTATAGCCGCTAAAGTTAAAATATCTCGACCTTATAAAGATGAAAATGGAAATATAGTAATCCGTGTATGGGGTTATATTCCTCAACAAGCAGATATTTACAATACTATCTGGAATCGAGAAACGGTTGTAGAGAAAATTCATGAACACTTGAAGAATAACCACAATCTAACCCTTTGGCGTGAAATAAACTCAGGTAGAGATTCTGAAACTGGAAAAATGATTGATGAAAAAGCCTTTCTGCAAAGCTTATTAAAAATATAGGAGGATGGCAATGCAATATGATTACTATGCTTTTGAAAAAGAGCATTTAATTGATTCTTTGAATAAATTTGAACTAGCCTCAGAAAAATTTAAAAAAGGCAAAAGAGACAATAATAAAAGTGTGTGTGAACAAGCAGGAAACGAAATAAAGCAAGCTGCTACAGATGCTGTTAAAATTGAACCTCACTTATCCTACTTGTGGTATGAGGCTCTTAACTCTGATCTCAAAAATCATGTTCGTGATGCTTGGCAAAAGAATCTCACTACAAAAAAAATACCAGAAGATTTTCGATTCATTCCCAATATTTCAGAACTTGAAAATTTACCAGCACTCAGTTTTATGCTGTGTGTACCTTTCAAACTACAAAAACCCTATTTGAGTAAAGATGATCGCTCCTTCCATTTACTTGATAATCCAGTACGTAAAGACAAGGTATTTCAAACCCCAATGGTTGCTTCAACAAGCTGGAAAGGGGCTTTACATAATGCAATGCTTCAACAATTGGCAGGGTGGTGGTGTGGTTTAGATGAAGGGGTAAGAAAACAACGTCAGCAAAAGAAAGAATTTGTAGCCAAAAGAGTTAGTATCGGGCGACTTTTTGGCACTGAAAATGGATTTCAGATAGATGAAAAAAAATTTGATAGTTATCTCGATAATCTTGGTGGTAGAGATTTGGCGCGTTTGTATCAGCGATACATTAGACGTTATCTATCTTCAACCGGGTTCTTTTCAGGTCGGCTTTATTTTTATCCAACGTTCTTTGATAAGATTGCCTTGGAAGTAATTAATCCGCATGATCGCAAAAAAAGTACAGGCAAAAATCCCATTTTGATTGAGTCAGTTCCAATCAGGGCAACAGGTAAGTTTATGATTTTGTACGTACCTTTTGGTGCAATTGATGAGAGCCAAGTTGCTAAAGATTTAGAAATTGTGGCAGAAGGGGTAAAAGCGATGCTCACGGTTTATGGTTTTGGAGCAAAGACCAGTAGTGGTTTTGGAATTGTGGAGGATCAACTTGACAGTCAGGGAGAGTTAGCAATTCGGGCTGATATACCAGAGCTAAAGCCACCAGAACCAGAAGTAAAACCATCAGAACCCGATCTACCTCGCTATCTGGTTGCACCTGGACAAATAGATCCAGATTTTCTAAATCCTGATGGTACTTTCAAGTCTAAAGAACGATACTTACAAGGAAAGTCTGGGAAAAAAACTGGACAACTTTACGATAAGGCTAAAAAGTGGTGGGATAATGAACGGCCTATAGCTGAAACTGCGATATTAGAAATAATACCTGAACCTAAACTAACGCCAAAACCAGCTATGACTGAAGTTTCTTTTAATAAATTGAGTGAGTTAGGCGATCGCACCAAGGAAATAGCAAAGCATCTACACCAAAGAAAGGAAATCAGCCATGACTCATGATTTACAAGATTTAGCGGATAACCGTGACGCTTTGCTTTTAGGAGAAGTGGCTGCATTTCTACATGATTGGGATAAGTGTATTAAGCAGTGGATCAGCTTGGGGAACAACTTTAATCCAAGTCAAACTACTCCCCGTGTCAAATCTAGTCTCGAAGGATGTTCTCTACAAGATCCACTTAATTTATCTACGGCAGATACTTCGCTTGCAAAAATAATAAAAGAAGGGAAAAATCCTTCTAAAGCTAAACTTTCTTTAGACTGGCGTATTAAATTATTAGGGAAATGTCATGATGTTGCTCATGTAGATAAGCCTGAAGAAGAACAAGGACTTAGAGAGGAAAGCAAGTTCATTGGGTCTATTTTTGGATTTGAGATTACACTAGGAGAAAATTCATCAAAACTTTTGGAAGCAGTTCAAAGTATTGATCAGCGCGATATTTTTATTCATAACATAGAACAAGCATTTAATAATGCAGTTGGAGATACAAGGCGACCTCTTAATGAAGTAAGACTTTCAGAGTGGGGAGCAGCTACAGCAGCTTTTTGGAAAGCAATAGCCGCTCGATATATTTTAGAGAATAAAGTTACTGAAAATAACCTAAAGTGGCGTATTTTATCGGTTAGGTTTGATGGACTCAGTTTTTTAGAGAGATCACTAACTATTGGTGATTTGCACGGAAGAAAAAAATCATTACAACTAGCACTAAATTGTGTCCGTAGACTTTTGGAGGAAACTTACGCATTAGGAAATGAAGTATATCGAGATGAAAATGGTAGTGCTTTTTTAGTGCCAGAATTAGAGAATGATATTGATGGCAACCAATTTTTAAATCTTATTGAAAATCAAATCTTAAATAATGGGTGGAAACGTGAGTTTGAGATAAATGGAGAGCTAAAGCCTCAAGTTTATCTTACAAAATCACATGAAAAAGCTATTGTTCTACATGAAGCATTACAACAGGAATTACCTAACATAACTCCTTTTCAAGATTGTTCAGATATCTGGTGGCAATCAGAAATCTCTAACATCTGTACAGTTTGTGGTGTTCGTTCACAGGGATGGGGAGGAAATGATAAGAAAAAAAAGGAACAAGCAAAATCGAGAAATGTTTGCAGTATTTGCCTAGAAAGACGCAGTAACAGAGCAAAAATATGGCTACAAGACTTAACTAAAGAAGATATAGAAACTAGAGATACTATCTGGATTGATGAAGTTGCTGATAATAATGCTCGTTTAGCCTTAGTTGTTGGTCAATTTGATTTGAATGATTGGCTGAGTGGCGATATGATCAAAACTTTATTGGTTGTGTGTAGTCCAAGTGTTAAAGAACCAGAAAAAAAGCCATCTTTTGCTCGTATCCAGCGCGTTTGGCGTACCACTCAGCAGTTTTGGCAAACAGCACTAGCAGACACAAAACTACCAAAAATAAAAGGTCGTCTTAGCATTGAATTCAATAATATTGACCAGATTAAATTACAGTCTTTAGGTTCTTATGACCTGGTTCTAGGAACGACAAAACTAAGTGTTTTACATAATGGTTGTAAGCTCATTACCACAGATAATCTTTGCTATGCTGCTAAGAAATTAGGTGCTAAATCTGAACAATACTCAAAAATTGAATCAGCTGCTGAATTTATTGCTGAACAGTTACGTTATCAACAATTCTTTATAGAAGAACCAACTGGATATGGAAGCTCTAATAAATTACCAGGTAAGTTAAATATTAATAATGTTTTATTTGAGGAACAAGAATACAGTCCTATAATTCCTATTCTCTCTGAACCTAGTACATTTATGGCTCTTGTTCCAGCAGAAAAATCTCTTGATGTAGTTGAGGTGATAAAAACAAAATATGAACGAGAAATGGGCAAAGTCCGTAACCGCTTACCCTTACATTTAGGTGTTGTCTACTTTGATCGTCGTACTCCCCTCCGGTCTGCTTTAGACGCTGGACGACAAATGTTGAGCTATAAATCTAGTAGTCAACAATTATGGCAAGTGCAATCAAAAACTCAAGGAACACTACCTCCTGAAAAACAGAAATTAGCAAATGGAACGAAGCAATTTGAAGAAACGATCACTATCAGCCTAATAAACTTAGTTGAAAGCGATACAGAGTTAATTCAAGGCGATCGCAAAATCACCTGGCACGTTCCTAACAAAATGGGAGATGGAACAACAGATGATAATTGGTATCCTTACGTTTTTGTAAAAACAAAAGATGATCAAGAAGTAGATGGACGATCGCGCAAAATCAAAAGTCAGCGACCTGGTATAACTGAACCCTGTTGGTTAGTTCACGCTGGGGATTTAAAAGAAGGCGACCAAATTTATTTTACCCCCTCCACCTTTGACTTTGAATACCTCGACAGCACCGCCCGACGGTTCGATATTCACTACGACGAAAAAGACCGCCGTCCCCGCAAAACTCGCCCCTTCTACCTCGAAGACCTAGACCGTATTCAAACACTCTGGAAAATTCTCAAAAACCTCGAAACCTCCCAGCGTCATCAGGTGATTTACAGCATTGAAGCCACCCGTGATATCTGGTACGGGGAAGATATAAAACAAGAATCATGGAAAGATAAAATATTTGAGCAGTTTGTCACTGATACACTAGCTAATACAGCTTGGACTAAAGACTATAAAAAATGGATAGATATTCCTCAAGAAAATCGCCAGCTACTAATTAATGCAGCAGTGCGAGGAGAACTGGCAGACATAACAGACTTGTATATGGAAATTTTAAAAGAACGGTAAAACACTAATGGCAACTTACAAACGACAACGTTACCTATTTATGACTCTCGATCCTGTTCATATCGGTACAGGAGGCTATCGTTTAGGACGAGTTGATAATAGCATCGTGCGAGAACCAGGAACTAAAATTCCGAAAATTCCCGGTACAAGTTTACATGGTGCGGCGCGATCCTATGCAGCACAGTTATATGAAACCCCCGAAGCCGCAGGACAAGATCAAAAATATGTTAAAAATCCTGAAAATAACCCAATCTGTTACACCTTTGGTTATTTACATTCAGGTAATAGTGATAATCCACAAACTGGTAATCCAAACCCTAAAAAGAAAGAGATTGCTTACTCAGGTGTTGTAAATATTTTTGATGCTCACATTTTGCTATTCCCTGTGCATTCAATGGTCGGTCCCGTGTGGGTGAGTACGAGAGAGCGATTAGATGATGCAGGGTTTACTAACTTACCTGATGAGCCAGATAATCTTGAAACTGTTATTTTGAATTGGGATAATTCGGATAAACCTGATAAACGATTAAATCTAGGCTGGTTAATGCTGAATGCTGAGATAAAAGCAGAAATAGAAGCACCTCCTCAATGGCAAAATGATAAACGCTACAAAGCCATCAACAAAATTGTTATTGTTAAAGATGCTCTTTTTAGCCAAGTAGTAAATAGTAATTTAGAAGTCAGAACATCTGTCGCAATTAACCCAGAAACTGGTGCAGCCAACGATGGGGCATTGTTTACTTATGAAGCCATTCCCCGTGCTACTTTTCTTACCGCAGATGTTGTTTTAGATGATTACCGCAGTGGTGAAAAAGGATGGTCATTAGGTGAAATTAAGGAAACAGGTAAGCTTAAGGAAGATGGAACAAAAAATCCTTTACCCGGAGGTGCTTGGCAATGTCCATTATGCGTAGTTAAATCTGGTTTGAAAATGATTGAATGGCTGGGAGTTGGTGGTATGGGAACGCGGGGTTTTGGAAGAATGGCAATGATTGGCGATCCTAAGACTGTTGAACTTCAAGAACTATTTAACCCGTTGCAGAGTAATCAACAAACATCTTCTGGATCATCTATAGAAACTACTGAAGGAGGTCAAGCATGATGGCTAATCTTGATCGCCTCGCGGCACAACACGCACAATCAATTATTACTAATACCAAAAATCAAAAAGTTAGTGATATAGAAAATACAGTCACAAAAGCATTAGGTGTTTTACAAGAAGATGGCGTATATGCTTGTTTTCTTTATTTACTAGCTAAGGAAAAAGCTAATGGTCAAGCTGTAGTTCAAGAAATGCTAAATCTATTACAAAAACTAGGTTTTGAGTGGAATAAACCTCAAAAAAATGGAACCAATGATCTTACTTCCAGTGTTGTACTCAAACATATTACTGATAATGTAACTCAAGATTTAGAACGATTATTACTTACAAAAGAAATATTAGAGCAAATGTTGATTTATGCTCGTTATGGTGCAAAAGCTCGTCAAGAAGAAACAGCAAAAAATAATAATCAACAGGAGGGAAACCTTTGACTTGGAGAGCCTATCAAGTAGTTTTTAAACTCAAATCTCCTTTACATATTGGTTGTGGCAAAGTGGGGAATGTACAACGTACCCGTTCTTATTTGACTGGGCGTGTATTTTGGGGTGCATTGACAATGCGATTAACCCGTAATGGAACTGATGAACCTGCAACTGATACAAAACAGTATGAATGCTACGGGAAAAAAGTTGATGATAATTTAGCTTTTACTTACTTTTATCCTGCTATTGAATCAAATGGAGTTTATAAAGTTAAATGGCCTTGGGGAAGTGAAAACGAAAACGAAAGTCTGTTTCGGCGCTGTTTTTTAAGTAGTTATGCCAGCACTGCTTTAGTATATCCTCAACAAGCAGCAGAGCCAGGATTATTACATGAAGTTGAGTTTATTTCACCTCGTACTTTGGATGAGGGTAAACAGGTTTATCTAGTGGGATATGTGTTTGAAAAAGTTGAAAAAGAAGAGTGTGCGGTACAATGGAAAGAGGCTTGTTATCGTTTACAGATGGGAGGTGAGCGAGGTTATGGTTGGGGTGATGTTGCAGTAAAAGAAATAAAAGAAATAACAGAATCTGAAAAAATATTTAATGCCTATACTTGGACATCTGAAAATATCTCTATTGTAATTCAAATAGTAGAAAATATAGGAAATAGCAGACTTTTGGCTCATACAGAAACTAGAGAAAATTTATTAGTTCAAGGAGAAATTGAACCGTTGGTGGGTAGAGAATGGAAAGTAGCTAATCAAGCAGGAGAAAGTGTGGCATTTTCTGGACTATGTTGGACTCCAGGGAGTATGGTAAAGCAACCATCCACTTTTGTGATTCAAAAATTCGGCATCTGGAAGTTTAACGACTAGATCCAATATTTCGAGTACCTGATTTACATAATTCCCACAAGGAAACTTCAATTTCAACCAAGGGGAAATTGTACAGCAATTTGTAAAAATAAAAACCTTAGTTCGGAAAATATAATAAAGGCATAAAAGCTTTGTTTTTAATTTAGTGCTGTTTAGAGTGATAATTTAGATACCTCTCTGGAAGATGTATTAAATTTTATACTGGCATCTATATTTTGTCTCAAAATACTTGTTTTGGGAGTATATTTATTTGCAATGATTTCCTTACGCCACTTTTCCAAATCATTCATTATCTCTCTCAATGGTGGTATTTTATTTAGCAAATCATCATCCTTTAAATTCTGTAAAACCAAAAGTTGAAAATATAATTCCCTCTGTTCACCCACAGAAAGCATCTCCTGAGACTTTTCAAGCTTATCTCGAATACCGGCTTTAACCTCTTCTGTATTAAAGAGAGAAGAATTAATATGAGAATTATCCCTTTCCACTTCCTGCCAAACTTTTTTAAGTGCAGGATGTAGAGGAACTGGTATATCAGCAATATTCTTAACCTCCTTACTACCATCCTTGGTTTTATCAACTAAACCATACTTCTCCAAATCAAACAAATGAGCATTGCGGGATATAAACTTCAATTGTGTTAAATCCCAATCGCTAATATTAAGATAATCTACCTGCTTAATAATACCTTCTGCTGTTTTATGGAGAGTAAAAGATACCATTTCTTCTTGTTCACCCTGATGATTAGTTTTATGTAGCTGCAAATGTGCCACCCCAGCTTCTACATTTCTGGATCTAGAAATAGTGTATTCACCTATAGTTAAATTATCAGTCTTAGCTTGTTGTAAAGCCGAATTGAGTAAACCCAATACCTCAGTCTTTCTAAAACTTTCCAACGTTGCAAAAGTGCCAGCAGGTGCTAAAGAACCTAGTTGGTTAGCAATATCTCTGATATCCGCATTTTCTAGCTGTGGTAATTTCTTCTCACCCGAAATCTTCTCAGCTAGTATCAAAAACTCCTGTCTTTCTACTGCTAACATTTGTGTAGGAGGAACTTTAATTTTTATATCCTGACGAGAATTGACAGTAAATTCCATTAGAGAATGAGAAAAGTTAGATAATTCATCACGGCGATGATGGATACTATACTTGTCACCTTCTTTTCTAATTACAAAAGCATCACTTCTGTAAATTCTAGAACCATCAGTTAATGTCTCTCCATAAGCTTTGAGAAGTTCAACTGCTGCTTCAGAAATTCTGGCATTTTCAACTTTAAGTTTATGCCGCATTTTCAGCCAGTTCAAACCTAGAAATTTTTGCCAACTAGCTGCAACATCCTTTTTAATAGGAACTTCTACTTCCCTAACCCATTTCTGATTTGGAGAAGTTATTGCTGGAGATGAAACTACACCATTGTAGTTTGGTGCAAAAGCAACTCTTCGCTTTGGTGTTTCAATTTTTTCCTCTGTTGTTTCAACAAATTTATCTGAATTCTTCTCTTTATTAGTATCAGTTTCAGGTGTTGTATCTGTGACTGTTTCTTCAGTTTTTATCTCATTCGTCGAAACTTGTTTATCAGTAAAATCAGTCTGATTTTCTTCCTCTATGTATGTTGTTTCAGCCATAGGTATATCCCTGGCATCATCCCACTCTGGTGAATCATCTACAGGTGGTTCTGGTAATGGAGTATTTTCATCCCAAAAAATGAAAGTCTCTTCTTCAAATGGTGAACCTAAAACAAATGTAAATTCATGCTCTATTTCAATGCTTTCTCTGGTGTTTTCTGTTGATGTTGTAAATTCCGATTCTGTAGCATTATCAAAAACTTCACTTTCAATATCTTGATTTCCAAAAAGTTGACCTAACAGTTCATTAACAATTGTTGTTAACTCTTCTTTTAACTCTGTTTTATTACTTGTGGAATTTTGACTAGGAGGTAAATAACGAATTATGGGTTCATAGACAACAGCAATAATTTCCTCAGTGTTTAAATTTTCCGTTACCCAGTTATGATAACACTTACCTTTATTATCTTGCTGGTAAACAGTTAATTTATCACCTGATTCAATAGTAGCAATGATAGCTAAGGAAGAGTTATTATTATATAGAACAATATCTGTGATGTCTTGAGAATTATCTGCTGCTGTTAACATTAACTGCTTGGCGATATTCTGCGCTTGAACATTAGACATTTCGGCAGCTTCCCATTTCCAAGCACCAGGACATTCCTCATCGGGAACAAGCCGATATTTCTCACTTCCTATTTGTACTTCAATTTCAGATATGTTTTCTAGTTCTTGCTGCAATTTTTCTCTAGCTTTATCTATTAAAGCCTGGATTAATTCTGCTAATACTGAGGCAGTGATTTGAAGTTCATCAATTATATGGTCAACAGTTTTTTGATAAGCAGTTGCTAATTGCGTTACTCTTTCATCAAACATATTAATATATCCATTTTAAGTCAGAATTTAAGGATTAATAGGATTCATTTAATAACTTTAGTTGCTGATTTATCATATAGAAATACCCTCTTGTAACACCTTAGCCACTAAGGGACTAGCCCCCATAGCTCCCCTTTCTACCTGTGCTTCTGTGACTACAAAGGTGGAAATAACTAGATCATATTTAAAACCTACTTCCCAGGCTATATCACTAATTTTTTCTCGACAGTATCTATCTAATTCAGCAACTTTAATAAACACATTTAAATCTGATTCGTCTGTAGCATCACCCCGCGCTCGTGAACCAAATACCCGCAAATCTAAAATGGGAATTATTGCTTCCAGTTGGGAGCGAAACTCTGAAACAATTTTTCGTTCACTATCCTGTATCATTTCTATTCCTCCAGAGAAAAATCTATCTTGGCTAACTGTTTCTTAATCTCCCTATCTAAATTATGTTAACATTGCTAATTAGAAAAATCCTTTATAAGCATCAATAGGTAATGGTACAGCACCAGCTTGTACAGGTTGCTGAGGAACAGGAAATAATTTATTTACCTCCGCCACTCGTTTATCTAAATCTTCTTGAGTAGGACGTTGTTGAGTGCTTTTCTCTGTTAATTGAGCAATCAAACTTGTCCATCTAGAGTCATTTTCTTGCTCAATATTAATTAAAACTTTCGGTATTTTAATTGTTTTTAATAAAGGAACAGAAGCTTCATTTTGATTACAGTAAGCCGGATTAATAAATATACACTTCCCCGGTGGCAACTTCAAAAACTGTGCTGGTTCAAATAACTTCCGTGTTTTATCCTGTTCGGAAATTGAGGTACTGCTTTTACCTCCCCCAGTGCTTTTAGATTTTTGCTTATACTTAATTTCTTCATCTCCCAGGTAAGCACTAAACAACCGCGCTGATTCTTCTTCACCTGGATTAAAAATGAACTTCGTACCGCAAGCACCCAGCATGGTTTTAGCAACCTCCTTACCGTAGTATTTCTCTAACTGTCCCATGTTCTGCCAACCCAGAATGCCGCAAAAACCCTCACTACGAGATTCGTTGAGCCATCTAAACAGGTCTGGTAGGTATAAAGAAGGCACTTCATCGAGAACAACAACTAATGGATCTTGCCTTTTTTTAGCGATCGCCTTAGCTACCGTCATGTGTAAAATACTGCATAACAGTGGACCCACAGCATCCCGTCGTTCCCTATCTAACCCAAAAATAATCATCTGCTTACCCTTGATTTCCAGAGGTAGAGTCGTCTTACCCACAAAACACCCCAAAGTATTCTTTTTCATAAACCGGGTAAACATCAAACTGGCAGTACCGGCGATACCTGCAATCGTTTTCTCAGAACCAGCAGAACTAAACAACTGACCAAAAGCAATCTTAATCCAGGGATTGAGATTAGCAGCCATTAATCTTTCTACCATGCGATCGCTACTCAAAATAGCCGCCGCTGTCATAATATCTGGATACTGAGTTTGCTTAGTCAGCATCAGGATAGCTTCGGTCAACTGGTCACCAGCAGGACCAAAAAAAGCATCCTCATTACTAGCAGCCATCATTTTGAAATTTTTGTTGATTACAGTTGCTAACTGCCTTGCTGTTTCCGCGTCCGTAGAATCTCGGAGAAAATCAAGGGGATTACACACCTCACTTTCAGGGAAACCAGGAGCGAAGATATGGACTTTATAACCCATCTTTTTGGCATAACTGGCAACTTTAGCTTGAGTTGGGTATTTAAAGTCATATAAAACAATTGGAAAACCTTGGTCAATGGCACTATAAATCATCGGGTTAATAGCAGAAAATGATTTACCGCTACCGGGCGCACCAATGACTGCCGTTCCTCTTTGTACATCTGGTATGTATAACGGTATGGGACTTCCTGGTTCTTTATCTTGAGTTTTTTTACCTGTAAATTTGTGTCTACCAATATAGAGAGTAGCACTATCACATTGAGGATTAGCTATTTGTTTGATAGCTTTCTTTTTGGCTTTAGCTTTCTCCTTTCTTCCCCCAAAATAACTGGTAGCTAATTTGCCTTTTTTCGTTCCCGATAATATTTGTAGGAAGACAAAACCGAGTAATAATCCTGTCAGCACTAACCCATTAGAAGAGAAGAGGTAATGAGTGTATTTACCAATTGGTGCTTGGGGATTTTGTAGTTCGGAAATAAAGTTGTTTGTACTCATTGTGATTATATAAATTTCAAAATGATTGATCTAAATCTAAGATTGAGAAATTTAGTATTACAGCCATTTCAAGTAGATAACTACATTTTCTTTATCTCACGCTCCAGACGCGGAGGCGCAGAGAAGAGCGCAAGAGTGTGGTTTGAAAATTTGAAAGTTGTTGTAGATGAATATTTTAAAACATATATAGTAATATGATTTGATTGCTGATAGTTTTTTTAGGCAGGTAAGAGGATTATGAAAAATTAAGTGTAACTGATTTTTTCAGAAATCAAATAGGATGCCTATATTAGTTCTGTATCAGTCATAAAAAATTATTTTTTGTTGCAATTCTCTTCTTTGTGTTCTCTGCGCCTCTGCGTGAAATAAAAAATCTATTTATGCTTTGTCACGCATCCTCTAAAAACACAAATTAGATAAAATTGTGATATCAGCACGATATATAAACTCTCATTACACATAACATCCTATCTCCACTAAAATGCAACTTCAAAAAACATTAAATTATCTAGGGAACTGTTAAAGGAGTACCAAGAAATATAGGTGATTTTTCTTGATATATGAAAAAAGGAAACGGTCCAATGAAATAAGGGGAACAACCTAAATCAAACCAACCACCTCGCCGACAAATGCGGAAGAAAATAGCTGTTGATGCAGTTCCATCACCTTCATTAATATCCCACACAGCTTGTTTAAATCCCTTACCAAAAGGATGCCTTCCTGTCGGTTCTTTTCCACCATTAAGATTGCCTAATATCCCAAACCCACCCTTTACTTGTTGAAATTTACCACTCATCCATTGAGTACCTGTGATTCCACCTGCACCTGATAATTCTATGTGAGCGCAGTTGTTAGTACATGGAATATTAAATCCAACTTGGTCACTACCACTAATCGAACGTTGTCGGTTTGATTCTACTTCCTTTAATGGCAAATCTAATTTACCAACAATACTTCCTTGGGGTACAGGTGCATTGGGAAAATTAGCGAATGTTACCTGATTTAGTCCAGGTATTTTTGATATGCTAGTATTCTGCCAATTACTAAATTGTTTAAGAGCAGTTTTTTCTATTCCAGGAATGGAAGTTAGTTTATATTGAGATAAATCAATTTCTCCTAACTCTATATCTTTTATCTGTGGTAAATCATTGATGATTTCTCCTATTGTTTGTCCATTAATATTCGTACCACCCAATATCTTTTTAATCAAATCTTGAATAGGTAATACATTTTCTACATATTCATTAACTAGAGTAGGAATGGCTTTAGTTAATTCAGGGACAGTTTGCCATTTAATCGTTTGAAAATCTGATAACTTAGTATTTACCAGAGAAATACCACTCAGTTGACCAATTGTTTGTAAACTGAAATTTTCTAAATTAAATACATTTTCAAAATCTCCCAATTCCATCACTTCATCTAAACTTTGTCCTGCTTGCCAACTTCTGATTGATTTATATCCAGGAAATTCAACATTGGGAAGTTCAACACTACCAGGACTAGAGAAAACAAAAGATTTAAATGTAATGCTTTGCCAATCAGGAACTGGTGCATTATTTATATATTTACTAGGGATAGTGTTCACTGTTGGTGTAGGAGATGCTGTTGCTGGCTGAATTCCTAAAATATAACCAAGTAAATTATGATGGCGAAAGGATATTAAGCCATGCAATAATAAACTTGTACATAAACCCAAAAACATCCAGTATTTGATATTGGATTTTAAATTAAAATGATTATTTTTTGTGCTTTGAACGAGTTGGTGATTATTTCGAGATTGAGGATTATGTAACATATTTACACCTTGATTACCTTAATTCTTAGAATGAACACCTGAAAAATAAACTTACACATTTGGGATGATCCCTAATTTACACACTTCTGACAGCAGATTGCAGATCAATGAGGTACAGAATCTAAATTAAAACCTATACACAAAGACAGTTTTACTTCTGACTCCTGAATTCTGGTGTATTTTTATCTTGTTATTTGTTTCAATCTTTAAAGCTAATTACTGACAGTTAAATGCTTACCTTTTTGAGCAGGAATACTTGATTTAGTTGATTCAGTTCCTAATTGCAATAAACGCTCAACCAGTTGAGGCGAAACTTTAACACTTTGAGCAGCACTGGTTAGATTTTTACCAGACTCTAACTCTTGAATTAGTTGTTGTAGTTTCTGCCATAAAGGATTACTAGGAGTTATCCACCCTTTTTCTGCTGCTACCTGTAATCCTTTGGTAATAGTTGTGACAATGATAGAATCTGTAGGTGGTGTTTCTTTGCGGGTGACATCAGGAGTGATAGAGATGGTACTATAGGCTGGAGTACCTTTGCTTGTTAGCACCCGAAAGTTGTAAACTTGGCGAGTCCCGGCTGAAGATTGCGTGATCACCGTCAAGTGTGCGCCATTTTTAGCAGTGGGTATTCCAGGAATATTAACCGGTTTAATTTGTCTCAGATGAATTAAACCTGCTCCTGGGTTTTGACAATTCGACCTATCAGACAAACCTTGCAAACAACCATCTACATCCATAAGTATGCGGGAAGGGTCATCTAACCACACTCGTTGAATCACCTCACCAGTTTTGTAAAAAGAGATAGATACACCATGTCCCGGCCATACCTCTACAGTTTGTAGTTGTGCTTGAGTGCCTGTGGCCTTGCTTCTGGGAATAATACGTACAGAACTTTTGGTATTAGTTAATTGTGTTCTTGGTGTCGGTAGTGCCTGAGATGGAATATTGACCAACAAAGAAGCTGTGACAGTTAGAGATAACCAGAAAAACTTGTTCATTTTCATCCTCCAGGAGACTTTCATCAATTTGTATTCGGTAGTTTAAAGTCGTAAAGAGCGATTTACTTGAACAGTAATTTGGGTATTTTGCCGGATAAACCAAATGTTGGGTCGCTTCATAATTTCTGCGATCGCTTTTTGATTTCGTTCCTCCACCTGTTTGGAAACTGCACCAAACGCTCCTTGAGCAAAAGCACCTAATAAAGAGCGATCGCCACTTCTACTGGTTTGGATGCTGCTAAACCCACCATTGGATTGAGAAATGCTACTTTGAATATCAGGTTGATTAACCACCTCCCCCACCTTGGCCAGTCCTGACATCAAACCTAATCCTGCATCCAAGCTTAAAATCTCTTTACCTTTGTCCCGATATTGATTAGCAATTAAAGGTTCTCCCTCTTTCCCCTGTATAACAATTGTTCCTGGTCGTAATGTATATTCAGTACCATCTTTGAGAATGGCAGTAACTACAGCAGTAACTCTCCCAGATGAATCAACTTCTTGAATTTCTGCACTCAAAAGTGTATTAGCAGGAATCGCTTCTTCCCCAATATTGCTTAGTAAAGGTTGGGTGAGTTTAACCACAAACTTATTTTGAATGTGAGAATTATGAGAATTAATATTTGCTGACCAGACAACAGGTGTTTCTAATATCCCAGCAGCGTGTTCTCCTACTCTTAAATACTGTTCTTCTCTGCCCTCAATAATAGCAGCTTCTTCTGGGGAATAATTGTTGCTTTCATTGAAATTAGTTACGTTATCACTTTTATCTAAACTTTTCGCACTAATTACCGGATTCCACTTAGCTTTTAGTTGTTCAATCGCCCTTTTGCTATTATCAAAATTGCTGTCATAATCTGATTCTGAGTGATTTGTAGTAACTGTTGCTAGTTCTGTTTCTAGTTGAGAATCGCGGTTATAACTCGACCTACGTCTAGGAACATAATCAGATGTGACAACATTTTGAGTCTGCGTGCTTGCTACCTCCTGTTTGTCATTTGTAATTGCTGCTGCATAATCAATTTGACCACCAGAACCAAGAGAACGTAATCTTGCTAATTCTGCTAAAGGATCAGTAGGTTCTGTAGAAGTTTTAAAAGTGGTTTCTTGTTGGGGTAATATTCTTGAAGTTACAGCAGTTTTTACTGGAGGTGAATAGCGTGCGATTGGCAATTCTTCAAGTCTTTGTGTTCTGATAATTCTTCTAGGTTGTTGTTCTCTGTTGGATGTTAATGATGTTTCCCTCCTGACAGATTTAGTAGAAATAGGTTGAGTTTTGGGCAAATTTTCAATTATCTGCTTATCCGGTTTTGCAACGGGTAATTCTTGCCTGACTCTATTTTGTTCTTTAAATGCCTCCAGTTCCTCTGCTTGTTTTTGTAATGCTAACTTGGCATAAATATCACCATCTTGTTTGGGAACTTCTTCTTCAGAAGGAGAAGTAGTAGCAACTTCTGGTATTGCTTCTTCTTTAGTTACCTTGCCATTCATCATGGGATTAAGGAACATAAAAAGTAGAATAAATCCTAATCCAAATCCTCCCCCAACTACTATTGTGCGTGACCAAGGAGAATTAACAAGTGAATGTTGTGTTTCTATTAATGCCAATTCATCTGATAATTCTACATCCGCTTCCGTTTCAGGAATAATATTTTCATGTTCAATCTCACTAATGGTATTTTCTTCTTCATCTTCTTGAAAATTGAGTAAATTATTTATCTTGTTAGGGTCAGTTTGATTTTCTAAAATCGGGTTCATAAATTCACCTATTTTATATATAGCAGTTCCCATGTTCGTCAAATACAAGGTTTTTTAGTTTTAGGGAACAGGGAACATTGTAAATTGCTATTGTTGTTTGTGTTTTAATCATTGCTTTTAGGATTTAATTAGGGTAAAATATCAATCAATATTTGTTGTTTAAAATTATTCAATTCTTACCTAAATTCAAATCCGTGATTTCGATAATTTCTAAACCTGACCTGCGAACCGAATAAATCTTATGAGCAATTTCTGTTGTTTCAGGAGGCTTTTGAGGACTTTGTATAGCTTGAACCGTCACAGTTTTATTAAAAGCTATTCCATTACCAGCATTATCATCCTTACTAAAAGTCACCAGAGTAGCAATCACATCTATCTGCCATTTTCCTTGACCTATCTTGCGTGGTTCACTAACATATCTTGGAACTAAAGAACTTTGTAAACCACCTTGAAAAACACTGGGTGGTGTAAGTTCCGCTAATTTTTTCAGAAAACTAGATCGAAAATCTTGTTCTTCACTTAATGCAAAGGCAGCTTCCCAAGCTTTTGTAGTAACTCGTGCAGTTACTTTGTTAACTTTTATACTAATACCATTATCTTGTTGAGTGATTATTTCTCCATTTTTATTTAATCTTATCAGTCCATCCCAATTGAATATTTTCACTAGAGTATCAACCACAAATTTTTTAATCACTTCTGCTGAACGGTCATCAGGTTCTAATGCTTTAACATTGATTGTATTCCCATCAGCAATCTGGACTAAAGATGGTGGCTTTTTACGAGCTAAAGTTGAGGTTGCACCATAATTAAAAACTTGTAACAGAAAAGATAAAGAACTAAAAATTAGAGACATTACAGCAACAATAGCAATGGGATTAGATACCGATTGCCCAGAACTTAAAAACTGTAATGCTTCCCTTTTTGGAATTTTAGATTTCGTGTGATTGAGCATAATTTCTCAAAATTGATAAAGTTCTTATTGATAAAATTCTTATTTGCGAATCATTGTTGTTATTCGTGACACACTAGCAGAAAGAGCAATATTACCTGCGGAGATAGCACCACTAGCTAACCATTGAGCGCCATTATTAAGCTGAGTTAGAACTGCTAGACCACCTCCAGCAGCAATTCCTGTGGCTAAAAATGGGGCAACTAAACCAATAAATGCCAAAAAAATCATCGGTTGACTAGCTTTGGCTGTAGCAATTAACTGTCCAGCTAAACCTAAAATAATGTTGAAAGAAAGTTTAGCAAGACCAACAGTAAAAAACCCTGTTAACCAACCAAAAATTGCTTTATTACCAATTGGCATTAAAGAACCTCCTACTGCTAAAGGAGCTATTAATGCAGTGAGAAGTAATGCTAGTTCTAATCCCCATTGGTAAGCATTATTTAGTGCTAATAATAAACTGGTAATAAAAGTGGTAACAACTGCACCAATTGCAGCACTAGATGCAGCAGTAAATTTATTGGCAATACTACCCACTAAACCATCACCTTCTGCTTCAGAAACTGCTTGATTAATTTTATCCAAACCTTGAGTTACCCAACTGTCTGCTGCTCCTAAATAGCTACCACCTTCTGCATCTTTAAAAATGTCAGGAAATTTAGCTTCTAAATCTGCTCTTGCTTGTTTGAGACATTGTATTCCTTCTTCATTTGATAATTGAGAAGAACGACATTCTTGAATCGCATTACCTACGGCTGTTTCTAATGCTGCTTGTCCCAGTGCTTGTTGGTAAGCTGCTCTCAAATCAGCGTCTGCTGCCGTGTACTCTAATATATAGTTATTGACACTGTTAATATATTCCCTCAGTGCCAAAGTGCTATTCGCTAGTAGAGAACCATTATTAGCAAGAAGAACAGTGACAATTAAAGGCCAAATTAATTCACTGAATGCCCTTTGTTCTTCGTCATTAATCATTTGCTTACCCCATTGCACCATGAATAATGCGAGGGTAGCAACTGCAAATAATACTCCAACTTTACACAGCGAAGCATATAATCCACCTGTAAGAGTTTGTTGCCATAGTTCATTAAAACCTTCTGCTACCAAGCTGGCACCAGCAGAGGCATTTTCAATTAAATCCCCTGCACCGAAGTTATTAGCTGCTAGTATTGTTCGACCTAACATAGCGTTATTCCTGGTAGGATAGAAGTGAAAAAAGAGTTGATTAACTCCTTGTTGAAGAATGTGATTAGTGTTAAAATTTTAGGGGCAATATATCTTATTTCTTGACATAAGCAGGGTCTAATCTACTCCACCCAGTTAACTCTAAATATTGACTGGTCATACCAGTAGTTAAAACTCTTCTGGCACGATTTTGTTCTGATTGACTTTCAGCAATTTGATTGAGCATGAGGTTGGTTTGTTGGGCATCATGTCTTGCTTGTAAACCATCAGTACGTACTTGTCCTAACATGGAGACAATTTGAGCATTTTGAGCAGCGATCGCTTTGAGAACATCTTGTGAAGCATCCATATTTTGAGTATCTTCAGCTAACTGCTGTGCTTGTCCAACAGTTTTGTTGGTAGCATCAATTTCCGATTGAGTACGCTGTTGTCCTGCTTTCCCTAAAACACTAGCTACCGCAGCGCGAGTGCTATCTCTTTCTAGTTGTTTTCCAGCTTCCACCGCACCAATAACACTGCTACTTTCTGCTGCTATTCCTCCTTTGTCTCGCAATTTATCAGCTAATATTTGACTAGCTACTGTAGGGTCAGGTATTCCCATATTTCCTGTAGATTCTTCAATTGCTGCTTGAGCATCTTTTTGAAGATTCTCCCAACTTTCATCTACTTCTTTTTTTAGTTGACTTGCTACTTCGTTGAAATAGCCGTTTATGTATCCAAATGTTTGATTAAAGAAGTTTTCAATTTGTCCTCCTAAATCAATTGCAAAAGCATTACTTGGTACAGTTATTGCTGCTAAGACGCAACTTGATAAAATAGCAGTTGATATTACCTTTTTCTTGTTACTTTTCATGAGTTATTTCCTGTTTTATGGTTAAAGACTAGATAAATTTAGAAAATTGGATAACAACAAATAAGTTTGATATAGGACTTCTATTTTATTTGTGAATAGGATTTAAGATAAAATCCTTATTTAACGGTATTTTCCCTCTCAGTATGCGTTCAAAATTTAAGTCAGATTCCTATAGGTGTGTCTTTTGTTATTGGGTATCTGGTTTATGGAAAAAATTATAGTCATGCAGGAAGTTTTATGATTCAATTCCAGATAAGTAGATTGGTTCTAAAAATAGTCCTTGAGACTAGGTAGGGTAAAAATGATTTCAGTCCTATTTACTTTTATTCACACATTTTTGTATCTCACTTCCACCTCCTTAGATAGAACCTGTTTCGGGAGCATTCCAAATGTGTAGGTTTATTTTTTGCTTGAGTTTAAGATGTGAAATGAACGAACCACATTCACCGAAGGTGTTCCCGCAGGGTAGGGAAGAAGGAAGAAGAGAGTTTTTGGTATTGCTGCGGTTATTTTTTCAAAATTGGGATGCTCCCCCTGTTTCCTTTGAAGAACTCCACGAAAAAGATGATGTAATTTCACTCCTATCAAAACAACTTTTCCTCCCCCTGCTCCCCTGCACTAAAAAAGATGAGATATTTTTTATTCATATTTCCTTTATGCCACTATTTTCAAGGGTTTATCAGACTTAATTTCTGAAACATGAATTTGTTTTGATTTCAGTTTCACCTGTTCTAAAATTGCATTAGCCTCCTCTGTAAGTTCTTCACCTCTAATCATCTTGATATATGTTTCTGAAAACCTGACTATTCCAGTAATAGGATCATCTTTATATTTCCTGAGATACAATGTTCTGAGTTCCTGTTCTTGAGGATTATTTGCAACAGCAGCTAAAAGACAATAAGCAGGGTAATAACGACAAAAAGTAAATTTACCATTATCATCTAATAGCCATTGTGAATAAATACTTTCCTTCTTGGGAAAGAATGATTCTGTACTATTGCGCGAAATAATCTCGGTTGGATATTGAAAATATTTGATAAACGACTCAATATTACTACTTTGAATTCTACCAATAAGCCGAGTTGTCAAATTAGCAAAAATCTTAGCGGCTGATTTACTTTGGTAAATAGTATCTGGTTCTTGTGCTGATAAAATTACACGAATTCCAGCTTTAGCACCATTAGCACATAATCTACCAATTAATTCTGCAATTGCCTCAAATTGAAACAGAATTGGTGCTTCATCTAAAAAGAAAATAGAAGCTTTAGAACTCAAAGCGCGACGCAAAGCCGCAGCATAAGCACTTAATGATAAAATTGCTGCATCTGCTTCAGAAGAAAGAGAACGCAAGGCAAATACTAACAATTTAGCATCAGTACGAAAACTGGAAGGTTGGCTAATAGATTGACCAACTCTACTATTAAGCCAAAATTTTAATCGCAACCTAATTTGGTCTAGTGCTTTTAATTGCTCCTCACTATTACTAGCAATTGAATCTAGTTTAATATAACCAGGAGAGCAATAGTTATAAAAGTCATTGAGTGTAGGCGTATCATTCCATTCTTCCGTCCCTAAACCTTTTTCTAATGCCAATTTATAACGTAACTTAATGTCATCATCGGCAAAGAAAGTTTCAATTGCTAAGGTGATGATACTTTCAATATTACTCACCATTGTGGCATCAACACCAACAGGATTAGTACCTATCACCATTGTCATGATTGTGGATTTAAGAAAATCCTTAAAATCTGTTAATCGCTCTTTTCTTAACTCTGCTTCTAACCCCCTCAAATCTGGTAATTCAAACAGATTGTTTGTTTCACGACTAATATCAAAATATGCCCCATCTTCCCCCATAAAATTAGTATAATCAGTAAAAGTGCTACTACCATCAGGCTTGGGATAATCAAGAGCAACGACGGGAATATCTTGAGCCAAAGCAGGGGTGAGTAAACCAGCCACCAACACTGATTTACCTGCACGAGTTGTCCCAAATACTGCTAAATTTTTGTGGTGGTTGTATAAATCTAAATGAATAGGAGTACCACCTTCATCGGCAATTAATTCAAACCCGGTTTTATCCCCAATTGCAGTTTTTATTACTGGCATTAGTCCGGGGACTTCATTGGTAAAATAAGGCAATCTGCGATTAAATGGTTTAGTCAGCAAATTTTGCCAAACAATTGGTAAACATTGTAACCACACTTTCCAAGCATATTCCATTTCTCGCACTACAACAGCCGGACGGAGAAAGCAGCTAGAAACATAACGACAAGCTTCATCTAGTTTTTGGCGTGAAGGACGGTGTACTAGAAAGACTACTGCGGTATTAATTGGTACTGCACCTTTATAAATGGTTTCTTGTGCAGCGATCGCTTCTTCCATGTTCAAATTGGCTTTTACATCCACGCTGTTTTTTTCCGCAGATATGGCAGAGGAAACGATAGATTGTTTAGTTAGACGTTGCAGTGCTGTTTTAGCTAACCCCTCGTTAGCTCTCGTCAGTTGACAGATGATTTCTGTATCAGAAACCTTATCTCTAGCAATTAGTTCCCACAAATACCGTAATTGTGCATATTCATCCACCCAACCAATTGGTTTTTCTGTAAACGTTAATGCTCCAATGTAACGATTTTGCAAGTTTACCCAAGCTCTATCGAAGAAAGGAACTGATGCTTCTCGTTCTAAAATTAAATGACGGATGTGAAAGTCGCTATTTTGTTCTTCCCGCAGTCCATCATCATCTAAGGTTAGTAAATGCGGAATATTTGGAGGTTTGCTAGTGTTAAATTGATTCCAAATTACTCCCCACAATTCCTGAGAACCCAATGGTTTGATATTCAAACCCATTTTATTATTTAGAGTTTGTTCCCAAAGTTGATAGCCAGATGTAAAGCTATTTTTCAGTATTGATTCAATGCGTTGATGTCGCACTTCGTGAATTTGTCCAGTAAATTTATGCCAACTTTCTCTAGCGTGGAGAATTAATTTCTCCACCAAGTCTGCTGTTTTACCAGCTTCAGAAATAGCAACAGTGTAGGTACAGTAAATTCGCAAAAATTTGTTTTTCCGACTGCCTTGATTTGTTAAATCTCTAATTCGCAAACGTTCTGACCGAATTAAAAGCATCAGTTCATTACTGCGACAATTTTCTTCTAATGCTTTTAGTTCCTGTTGACGGTGATGGTCATCGGTAAACGAACCCAGATGAAAGGTTAAAGTTTCACCATAGGGTATTTCTTTGAGTCCTGCCTCTATACCTGTAAAAATTGGTAAAATTTGACTATCTGGAAGTGAAGAATGGATACCTTGACAGTCAAAGCAGAATTTAATTTGGATATCGTCTTTTCGCTTGAGGATAATTGCACCAACATCTTTTCTGCCAGCTATGGAAATACTGGCGATCGCTGCAATATGGGTTAAGTCTTCAAAAGGAGTAAGGCGTTTGGCTACAGAAATCTCTTGAGCAGAGATATTTTGTCTACCTACCTTATCTTTGGGTATTTTTTCTTTAGCTGAAAAACTTGATGTCATAATTTTTACTAAAATATAAATACAAGCCTCAAAATTAATTGAGTGCATTTTGTTTTTTTAAGATTTACCAACACAAAAAACACTATTTTAAAGTTGAGATTCGTCGTGATTTAGATATCTTTTTTTGAGTTGATGTTATTATCTTTGGTTCATGAATCAGAGAATAAAAACGTTTATACCCTCTGGTAACTCTGGGTACTGTGAGAAACTTTGATAACCAGGTTTTATTACTGGTAAGAGTCCACCAAGTTGCACATCCCCAAGCTGTAACTAACCCAGTCACTAACAAAGAAGTTTGAAAAGTTAGCTTACAGATCAAGTAAGTTATCAAAGCAATAGCTGTCCAAGGAAAAAATTGATCTGCTGGAAAAGGTCCAATTCTCGGTTGTTCCCCTAAAACTCGGTTAACTGTTCTAAATTCTTTGCGCTTCATCATCTCTGTTAGTTGAGGTTTTTAAACGTGCGAATTTGACCTAAACCGCTTTTATCAAACTGAGAAAAAAGCTGTGTAGTCGAAAATGTTTAACTTATCCAAGAGTGATATAAGTTGTTTAAAAACGAGCGCCCGTTACGAATATCCAGAAACCACTCTACTGAAAAATCAGAGAATTTAAGACCTGTTTTTTTGAGCTAATTACACTGCATTACCAGTAATCAAACCTGTGAGAATATCACCTACTACAATAGTAACACTGATGATTAAAGGAGTTCTGGCTAAATTCTGCCAATCTTCATCATTTCTGGCAGCATTGACAATTCTCACCAATGAAATACCAAGATACAACAAAAACAATGCTCTCAGAACATTAAAAAATAGTGTAACAGCATCAGCAGGAATACCTGCAAAAGCTCCTGTCATCCATGTTTGTGCGCCATTAAAAAATTGTGCATTAGCTGATGTGGTGGTAATATCAAAGGTGAAAATTATACAGATAATACCAACTAAAATTCCATAAACATTGATTCCCCAACGACGTTGCAATTTTTCAAATTTAGTCAGCAACTTATTGGCTAAATTAGGAACTGCGGCGATGATGGCAGTTAGCAGAATTAGAACAGACATTAGCAGGTGATTAATGGATGTATTTGCCAAGACTAATGCTGTTGCTGCTGCTACTAATAAAAAAATTGAACTTTTTTTATCAACTGTGCGATTCTGAGAACCCGTTGGACAAACTTCAATTGTCTGTTGTTTGGGAATTTGGTAATTACTGCAATCAGGATGATTGTGTATTCTCATGTCTCGATATTTTATAAATGCCTACGAATAAGCATCATTTTCTCCTATCTTACTGCTTACAGTCAGCTATCAAATTTCGTAATTGCAGATATAAGATTGTGTCTACTTTTTTTCAACACTTGTTTCTAAAACATTGGTATAAAAATTATTACAACATCTATCAATTGATATAAGAAATTAGCTGCAAGTTAAGTAAGTCGGCACGATAAAATCAATATACATTTTGTTTCTTAAGACCCTGAAATAACCTATTTATCAGGTATTTGTTGAATGAACTCCTGCCATCTCCCTAATTCGATTTGCCCAGGTTTGAGACAAGGTTGAAATTTCCAGACGACTAGAATCACTTGCCCAAGTCTCCAACCAATGGGTATGCCATCGAGACAATTGACGTTGCATTTGAGCCAGTTCAAACGCACTGTCCACATCTAAATCAATCGCTGTCAGTTCTAAAAATACTTTACTTTCTCTAACAATCCCAAGTACCGCTTCCCCATTAACCCCACCCAAACTGAGAGATGCCATTTGTAGAAAGTTCTGTGCCAATCGTTCAAGACGTATAGAAAGACGATAGCACCGAAACGCAATTTGTTCTACAGTCAAGTTATTCATACACCTCCTAATCAAGCCAGTCAAATGGTAATGGTCATGCATTATTTTTTATTAAATTATCATACCAACTTTGGGAGAGCCAAAAAAATTTTGTAAATACTATACATAACAAAAACTCAATGTTTACATATGGTCTCTCCGGCGAGAGGTATATATCACTGTGAGTGATTTCAGGTTAACAATCTATCCCAATTAAGTTAGCAATGGTTACTAATTTGCCAAAAGTAGATGAAATTAAATCACCAAATATTTGCCAGGGAAAATTCTTGACACCA
Organism: Sphaerospermopsis kisseleviana CS-549; assembly: GCF_028329225.1. NCBI lineage: Bacteria > Bacillati > Cyanobacteriota > Cyanophyceae > Nostocales > Aphanizomenonaceae > Sphaerospermopsis > Sphaerospermopsis kisseleviana. The sequence continues at coordinate 90,321 of NZ_JAQMTI010000108.1, forward strand.
TTCCAGCGTCAACTACTACAAAAAAATCTGGAACAGGATTTACCTGAATTATCCCGCCAGCGTATCCAAATTATGTTGTTGGCAGATGAGGGGAAAACTCAAACACAAATTCGCAAAGAATTAGGATGTTGTCCAGCAACAGCAAGACATTGGATACATATAGCTCGTAGTGGGATGGCACACCAATGGAATTCATCGCCTATTGGTCGTCCTAAAATCGTCAATGAGCAATATTTAGAGCGGTTACAACAACTAATTAATCATAGTCCCCGTGAGTTTGGTTACAGTTTTGAAAAGTGCTTCATTAAAAACCAGCAATTAGAACAACGGGTAGCTGAATTAGAAAAATCACTAGAAGAAGCGAATCAAAGCAGGTGGCACAACACATTTTCTAAACAAGCTGCAAATTTGGTTAATTCAGAGTTAGAAAAAACAATTGCACCATTGATGTCAGAAGTTGAACGATTAAATGCGGTAGTAGCATTTCAGGAACAAGAACTAGCGCAACTGCAAAATGTTAATGATATGTAACAAGCTGAGTTAAAGAAGTTTGTTAATTTGGTTAATGAAACTGATGAAATTAATTTAAGTCAAGCAGAAATTGTCGAACAATTTTGATTCGCACAGGGGCGACCCTCAATCCGCTCAAAATATAAATATTACAGAAGGTATACAGCAGATTTGGAGTAAATGAGGTACAAATTTTAGGGACAAAACCTTATACTAAAAAACTTTCAAGCCTGTTCCCTGCTGTAACTAACCATGAGTGAAGTTAAGTCTAATAGTACACTACGTCGGGGAAGAATCTTCCCATAAATTCAGTGGACCCAAGAATAGAAAGCTCAATGGCAAGCTGAACGCGAAAAATTGTACCAACGCTGTAAATTTGGTGATGATGAATTATTCACCAAATATATCTATATTACCAATTGCATACTCCGATGAATCTATAGTAGAAGATGGTAAACCCTGAAGTTCAGCTTTATTCCTCATACTTTCCACTTTATCTGCTTCTCGAATAGCTAATGGATTAATTTGTTGACGTTCTGCTAACAGCGTCGCCACAGAAATTTCCAATGGTGGTAATTTACCATTGCTAGGAACAGGTATATCTTCTGGAAACATTTGACAAAAAGTAGTAGCCGCCGCCCTCTCAACAATAGTCTGAATTTCCGCACCTACACAGCGATTAGTTTCTTTAAGTATTCGTCGCCATTCCTCTTGACTATAAGGATCAATGCTACCAGAAACATCACTACTAAATCTATCATCAAATCTCGCACAGTGAAGTTTAAAAATACTGTGTCTTTCCCCATAATTAGGCAAGTCAACTTTATAAATATAGTCAAATCTTCCTGCCCTAGTTAATTCTGGTGGTAGCCATTCTAAACGATTGACACTAGCAATTACAATTACATCACTGGTACGTTCTTGCATCCAAGTGAGTAACTGACCTGCTAACCTTCTAGCTATATCATCATCTCCAGCAAAACCTTTATCAAAATCATCAAAATACAAAACCACTTCATTGAGACGGTCTGCTAATTTTAGTAGTTGTTTTAATTTTATTTCTGCTTCATTACCATAACTTCTCACATTACCCCAATCTACTAAAATCAAGGGAATACCTAAAATTTGTGAGCATACTTTAGCTGAATGAGATTTACCCGTACCTGGAGGACCTACCAGCATTATACCTTTAGGAACTCTGAGTTTGTAGACTTTGGCAAGAGGACTAAACAATCTTTTGAATTTCTTAAAAGCCTCTTGCATCAAATCTAGTCCTCCCAAGGGAACTTCGGAAGTAGGGATAAATTCAATTCCATAAAGTTTATTGAGCAAATTTATTTTATAATCTAGTAGTTCTTTAGCTATAGAGTCTGCACTTTTTTCATCATGGAAATCAATTGATTTTAGTCCTTTGATTAAGTCGGAAATGTATAACCCAATTCCACTACGGACAATTTTCTTTTTATCCATCTCGCTCAATGTTAGTGGTAAAATTCCATGCAGTTCTTCATTGAGAGTTACAGTAATTTCTGAGATATCTGGCAATTCTTGAGTAATGACAGGAATTTGAGCAGCAAGTTCTGGGTGTAAGTTAGCTTGAGAACCTAAAAGAATAGCAGATTTGATTTTACCAGGAGCAGATGGAGAAAAAGAAAGATTGAGTAAATTCGATTTAACCCACTCAGATAGTAGAAAGAATTGGGTTTCTTGGGCTACATTGGTACTAATCCAAGGGTAAATATTTTCGATAATTAATATTCCTTCTCCCTGAAAAGACTCCCAAAATTTCAAGATTCTAAATTGGTCTTTTAATTCTTTAATTGGTACAGGAGTATAGTCTTCAAAATCCTTAAAATTTAAATCTACATTATTAACACATTCAACTTCTTTGATTATTTCCTGTCCTAAATTCCACAAGTAGCATTTAATTCCTAGCACTGAACAATATTGGCAAATATAGCGAATCATTCTGTATCTTTCTTGGGTTGGCGATTCCAAAATAATTACAGGTTCTTTACGTTTGATTAATTGTGGCAACTTGTTTAAAAAATCTGATGACATCTTGTTTATTTATAAGATATGTATTTCGATAAATTTTGATAGCATCTATAAGTCATGAATTATACTGTAAAATTTTAAACGGTATTTAATTTTATAGCTAGTATAAAAATGTGGAATTTATTATATCAATTGATATATATTCGTGAATATTCAAAAATAGATTAATTTATAGATTTCTGTATAAAAATGTAATTGTAAGATAGATGCGTTATTATTTATCTTCAATAATTAATGGCGAAAAAATCAATTCCGGTTTATCCTATTGTTTTAATTCCCAACTTTGCTGAACATCAAAATTTTGCTCCTTTGATTAAAGCAAATGGTAGTGGTAGTGTTACCGTGGGTGCTGCTGAAGAACGGTTTGGGCAAGTGCTGAAATATTATTTTGGTAATTGGGTATTTCCCCAACAAGAAATGCTACCAAATGGTCATGACCGTCCTTACACAGCAGATTTTGTAATTGTAGAACCAAATACTGAGCTACATCTTGATATTGAAGTGGACGAAAGTCATTGTTTTTCTACAGGAGTACCTACCCATTGTATTGGTGATGATGATTATAGAAATCTGTGTTTTCTTAAAGCTGGGTGGGTAATAATACGGTTTGCCGAAGAACAAGTAGTTAGTCAACCAGAACGCTGTTGTCGCTTTATTGGTAATGTGGTAGCAAAGTTAAGTGGAAATGTATCATTTAGTTATCAGTTCGTAGATATTGCCCCACTAACTCCTGTCAAGCAATGGTCAAGGAAACAAGCAGCTTCTTTGAAGAAAAACAACTATCGTCAAGGCTACTTGTCAGTTGATCGGTGATCATAGTACATAAGATGAGTATTTCTAAATGTTTCTGGATCAAAAAATGTGACCCACGGGTCACAAAATGCAATTAAACACTTTTAAACTCTTGTGGATGAGCGGTTTTATATCCTGTCCGGTTAACCATGAATAACCCAATCTCAGTCTAACCCAACCCAGAACAGGTGAAAGCTTGTTTGGGGCGCGAGTTGGAATCATATTTTTCAATAAATTTTCTATGAATCAATGGTAAATCTCCGTCCACGTCAAAATAGAGCGATGGAAATTTTAGACCCAGAGATTTGAGAAAAGGTCAAACAAATCATCCATAAGTTATTAGGAGGCGTATGAATAACTGGACTGTAGAACAAATTGCGTTTCGATGCGAGCGCCTTTCTGTACGTCTTGAAAGATTGGCACAGAACTTTCTACAAATGGCATCTCTCAGTTTGGATGGGGTTAATGGGGAAGCGGTACTTGAAATTGTTAGAGAAAGTAAAGTATTTTTAGAACTGACAGCTATTGATTTAGATGTGGACAGTGCCTTTGAACTGGCTCAAATGCAACGTCAATTGTCTCGATGGCATATTCATTGGTTGTCAACTTGGGCAAGTGATTCTAGTCGTCTGGAAATTTCAACCTTGTCTCAAACCTGGGCAAATCGAATTAGGGAAATGGCAGGAGTTCTGGTTTAATTTTATGCAAGAAGTAATTAAGCAAATCAAAAACAGATACAAAGTTGACTTACAATCTCAGGATATCAACTATCAATTGTGGAGATTGGATGATACAGAATACATAAAATTACAAAAAAATAGTTTATCAATTGCAAATAATTTTGATTTACATAAGCATCTTTATTTATCTAGAGAAGAACAAAATGATAAACTTAACTTAGCAGAACTATTGACAATTTTAGAATGTTTATTAGGTGAAAGTAGCGATTTGTATGATAAATATAAAGGAGCTTTTTATTTTCCAACATTACTTGTTGTTATTAAAACCAGTGGAACATTCTACTACTTGATGGATATTTATGATCATCGCGGTTGGCTGTATTTTCGGCTGTATAGAATTGTTGACCATAATTACATAAATAGACAAGACCCCCAAATATTGCGAGAAACATTTAGCGAGGAATTTACTCAACAAGAAATTAACTATTTTTTATTTTATTTTTACGGTTATTTAATAGGATGCTTTCGGACGTTTCAGAAGTTTAATTCTGTCAAACCATTTTTGAAGAGAATTGATTCTAATCTAATATTGTATGGTTACAAAGGCCAAGATTTTTTTGAAAAGCACTGCGACTCCGAAGAAAATTATCAAGCAGAAATTGAATCTTTTGAAAAGATTTACGGGAATTCCTTGGACAAAATTGATGTAAATGCAATTTTGCAAACAATTACCAGTGAATACAGTGAAATGTAGTACAATCAGATATAGATATGATAGCAATGTTATAAATTACAGAACAATCAGGTACAGCAAGTTTAAACACAGACATCAATTTATTTTCATTTCTGTCTCTTGCTGTTAACACTATAATGATATTCTAAAAGTTAATAGTTCCCTGGTACATCTACACCTGATACCTAAAAATGGTGTCAATTATTAATACTATGTCTAATTTTTACATTGATAACACTCAACTAAAAACCCAACTCACTAAAAAATACTTCGATTTATCTCCTGCTATCCAAAAGATTATTCAGTTATTTTCGGTAATCTATGCACCAGTAGATAAAAATTCATTTATCAATTGTCTCAGTGAAACTGCTGCATTAGATGAAAACAATAAACCTTGGAATACTAAAACTCTTAGTCTTCAAATTGATAAATTGATAAAAGCAGGTTTGTTAGTCAAGGAAAGTAAATCTAGTCCCGAATGCCATCCCCTCCTGACAGAAATTGCTACTCGTCATGCTGTAGAAACGGGAAAATTTGAACTCTTAGTAAAAGCTGTAAATGAAAAATTTCCTGTACATAGTTACGGAAGTATACGGATTTTTCGTAATCTAAGCCAATGTATAAGAGAAATCCGTATTGGTCTTTACCGCAAAGACCTAAGTTTTATTAATAGTCAAATTGAAAATTACCATAAGCACTGTAATAGCAAAGAAAAAATAGTTATAGAAAATATCTTTGAACAGATATGCAATAATCCATTTGATGAACATTGGTTTAGCACTCTACCACAAGAATTATTTATCCTTTGTATATCTAGTATTTTCCAAATTTCACTCTTAAAATTATCTGATTCTGAAGATGCGTTAATACTATTGGCAGATAAATGTGATGAACCTGAAAAATATATCTCAGATTATTTGCTTTTGATGTTGGCAGAACAATATTTCTTACGTGGTGATACGGAAGATGCACAGGATAGTTTGAAAGAGATATCAGAAGAATCTCAAAATAACGCCGCTATTGGTTGGGGTTGGTCAAATTTTTTGCGGGGTGAGAACGAGAAAGCTATTAAATATTATACAGATGCCCTAAAATCTTTGAAAAAAGCCACAGGCAAACGCCAAATATATTTTAATACAATTGCTGGCTTATTCTTTATTTTAGCACTGTTGAAAGATGGTTCGCCAGAACGCCTCAAAGAAGCAGAAGATTATACCAATATAATGATTCGGCAATCAGATCATTTTCTTAATTTAGTTTATATGGGACTGAGCATTATATTGCAAGTCCAGCAAGGTGATATTACCAAAAAAGAATTAATAGTTAATGCTCCCATTCCTCCCTTAGAAAAAGAAAATAGTTTAGAAACATTCTTTCTTTCCCTATGTCTGTACTGGATGGATATGGACAGTGCAAAAAGAAGATTACCTGATTTATTAGAACCATTATATCGGAGAGCGATCGCATCCGGTCATCACTGGTTAGCAATGGAAACCGCAGAACTCCTATCCCGACTCAAACCCAGCAGCAACTACAAACAACAAGCACAAGCACTACGAGAAGACAACGAAGTTGAAACCATCATAGACATAATCGAACCCCAAGAATCTTGGGAAATGTGCCTTAATGCCCTAGCAAACCTGCAAAAAGAAGACCCAACACCCACAAAACCCCAATCAGAACTGCGTTTAGCATGGTTTATTACCTTCTATCCTAGCCAATGTGGCCTGCAACCCAAAGAACAAAAAATTAATGCCAAAGGACAATGGAGTAAAGGTCGTCCCATTGCCCTTAAAAATCTGAGTAATAATTTAAATGAGTATGATTATCTTACTTACCAAGATATTCGGGCTTGTAATTGTATTGAAACTTATGGCGAAGGCTATTATGGCAAAGTTAACTATCGCTTCAATGACAAAGCCATCCTCGCATTAATTGGACATCCCTTAGTTTTTTGGGAAGATACCCCTAATATTCGCGTAGAAATAGTCAAAGGAGAACCAGAACTACTCGTTAAAAAAGAAAAACAAGGTCGTCTCACCTTAGAATTTTCACCCAAATTAACATCACAAAATATCATCAATATCAAAGAAACACCCACCCGCATTAAAGTCATTGAAATTACACCTGAACACAGACGTATAGGCGAAATTCTAGGTAGAGAAAATAAATTAAACGTCCCCATCATTGCCGAGAAAAAAGTTTTAGCAGCCATCAACGCCGTTTCCGGTATTGTCACCGTTCATTCTGACATTGGTGGAGGAGTAGAAGGTGCAGAAGAAGTAACCGCCCAAACACTACCCCACATTCATCTTTTACCTGCTAATTCTGGTTTAAAAATTACCCTGTTATCACGTCCCTTTGCCCAAGGTGGACCATATTTCCGTCCCGGTGCAGGTGGAGAAACAGTCATTGCTGAAATTGAAGGTAAACGTCTACAAACTAGAAGAAACTTATCAGAAGAAAAACAACTTGCCCAAACTGCCATTCAAGCTTGTCCCACCCTCAGCACAGAAGAAGAAGATAATGAATGGTTAATAGAAAACCCAGAGGACTGTTTAGAACTACTTTTAGAACTGCAAGCATTAGGAAACAGCGTAGTTATTGAATGGCCAGAAGGGGAAAAACTGCGGGTTAGTCATAATGCAGACTTGAAAGATTTTAACTTATCAATTCAACGTCAACAAGATTGGTTTGCTGCTACTGGTGAATTGAAATTAAGTGAAGATTTAGTATTAGATATGCAGCAACTTCTAGAATTATTAGAAAAAACTCCCAGTAGGTTTATTCCTCTTGGTGATGGTCAATTTTTAGCTTTAACCCAAGCCTTTCGTAAACGTTTGGATGAGTTACGACTGTTTTCCGAAAAACATGGTAAAGGGATGCGTTTTCACCCCTTAGCGACATTGGGGTTAGAAGATTTTGTAGATGAAGTTGGGAAACTAAAAGCAGATAAACATTGGAAAGAACATATCAAGAAACTCAAAGAAGTACAAGACCTTAAACCAGAACTTCCATCTACATTTCAAGCCGAATTACGAGATTATCAAATGGAAGGTTTTTGTTGGTTAGCACGTTTAGCACATTGGGGTGTAGGTGCTTGTTTAGCTGACCAAATGGGACTGGGTAAAACGGTGCAAGCATTAGCTGTTATCCTTAGAAATGCCCATCATAGACCGACTCTAATAATTGCCCCGACTTCCGTTTGTATGAATTGGGTAAGTGAAGCAGAGAAATTTGCCCCAACTTTGAATGTAATTCAATTTACAGGTTCTAACCGCCAAAAATTACTGGATGGCTTACAACCATTGGATATGTTGGTTTGTAGTTATGGTTTATTGCAGCAGGATGAAGTAGCACAAATGCTGTCTGGGGTGCAGTGGCAAACCATTGTTCTAGATGAGGCACAGGCTATCAAAAATATGTCTACTAAACGTTCCCAGGCGGCTATGAATTTGAAAGCTAATTTTAAATTATTGACTACTGGGACACCGATTGAAAATCATCTAGGTGAGTTGTGGAATTTGTTCCGATTTATTAATCCTGGTTTATTGGGTTCTTTTGAAAGTTTTAATCAACGTTTTGCAAATCCTATTGAAAGATATCAAGATAAACAAGCACGAAATAAACTCAAAAAACTAATTCAACCATTTCTATTAAGACGTACAAAAAATCAGGTGTTGGAAGAGTTACCTTCTCGCACAGAAATTTTGCTTCATGTGGAGTTGAGTAAAGAGGAAAAGGCATTTTATGAGGCTTTGCGTCGTCAAGCTATATCTAAATTGAGTGAAAGTGATGCGGATGCAGGACAAAAACATTTGCAAGTTTTAGCAGAGATTATGAGGTTGCGTCGCGCTTGCTGTAATCCTAGTTTGGTGATGCCTGATACTGAGTTATCTAGTTCTAAGTTGCAACTTTTTGGTGAGGTGTTGGGTGAACTACTGGAAAATCGCCATAAGGCTTTGGTGTTTAGTCAGTTTGTAGATCATTTGCATATTATCCGCAATTACTTGGATGAGCAAGGTATTAAATATCAATATTTAGATGGTAGTACCCCAATGAATGAACGGAAAAAAAGTGTGGATGCGTTTCAAGCTGGGGAGGGGGATGTGTTTCTGATTAGTTTGAAGGCTGGGGGTACAGGACTGAATCTAACTGCGGCTGACTATGTTATTCATACAGACCCTTGGTGGAATCCGGCGGTGGAAGACCAGGCTTCTGACCGCGCCCACCGCATTGGCCAACAACGCCCGGTGACGATTTATAGGTTGGTAGCAAAGGACACTATTGAGGATAAGATTGTGGAGTTGCATCACCATAAGCGGGATTTGGCGGATAGTTTGCTGGAGGGTTCTGATATGAGTGGGAAGATATCAACGGAGGCTTTGTTACAATTGATTCATGAAGGTTAGGTTTTTAGGTGTTAGGCGATGGTAGTGGGAAGTGGGGAGGGCGATTGGCTACGCCAGTGCCGCAGGCGATCACTTGCAAACCCCCAACCCTTAATCCTCAGTTATAGATCACTCAGGAATAATAGATGAGATAGGAATAGTAGAAAAAATTAAAAAGATATTCTCAATAGATAGTAGAGATGTCCTCCTCTCTCTGCCTTTCTTTGTCATGAGACTTATTTCATAAGAGATACCTCTGTTAATAATATCCCAATTACAATTTAGAGACCTAATTTTATTAAAGGTGTGTTCACATTTAACGCGATCAATGCTTTTGCAAACATTAATTGATCTACTGGAGGTATCTATGACAATGTCTGACCACACCCCACAGGATTGGAATCCGCGAGACCCAGCAGTATTAGCCGATCAGCTTCACGCCTACGACGAGCTGCGCGAGCGGTGTCCCGTTGCTTACAGCGATGCAATGCACTGGTCACTCTTTTGCCACGCGGATGTTGTCGCAGTGCTGGATGACCCGGACACTTTTATCAATGCCTCGCTGCATCGTGCTATTCCGAATGCCATGAATGGAGCCGAACACACGAAATACCGCGAAATCCTAGCACCCTACTTTTCAGCCTCCGAGATGGCATCGATTGAACCCAAGTGTCGAGAAATCGCTACGAATGTAATGGAGGCGATCAAGATGCCAGGTACAACTGATGCAGTGGCAGACATTGCCGAGCCGATCGCCTTCCGAACGATGTGTGCGTTTCTTGGCTGGCCACAGACAACGTGGGAACGCGTCCGCAACTGGAGTCACGGCAATCAGGCGGCGACTTTCCACCACGATCATGAGGCTGCGCGTGCGATCGCAGTGGAGTACGAGGCAATTGTTACCGAGGCAATCGAGGATCATCGTCGTCAGGACATCCGGGACGATGTTACCGGTCGGCTGATGATGACCGAGGTAAACGGTCACCGCTGGAGCAACGAGGATATCATCGCGGTGCTGCGGAATTGGATAGCAGGGCATGGCACCGTCGCCGCAGCAATCGGCATTGTCATTGCCCATCTAGCAGAAAACCAGAACCTCCAACACCGTCTGCGCGAACAGCCACAGCTAATTCCCGCCGCCATCAATGAAATTCCTCGAATGGACGGTCCATTGGTTGCCAACACCCGAGTAACAACGCGGGAAGCCACGATCAACGGCCGTACGATTCCCGCAGGTGAGCGGATCTCGCTGATGTGGATCGCCGCTAACCGAGATCCGCGAGCGTTCAACGCCCCGGATGAAATCCATCTCGACCGCGAACAGCAAGCCAATTTGCTTTACGGCGGGGGTATCCACTACTGTCTGGGAGCGCCTCTCGCTCAACTGGAGTTGCGCGTTACTGTCGAAACGCTGCTCGCCCACACCGCAGAGATATCGCTTGCCTCAAACGAGACCCTAGAGCGCGAAACCTTCCCTGGCAACGGGTTTGTCACTCTACCAGTGCGTATTCGCTAAAGTTTGTTATTTCAAGTTTAGACGCTATAGATACTGCGGAAAGACCTATTTGGGTTGACACACTCCCCGCCCTAGAAGCGCGAAGATTCTGGGTTCAAACAACAGTTGCAGGAATCCCCGTCTTACACTGTCTCGCCCAACAGACAATGCCCTGTTTGTACTATTCTATCAAAAAGTCGCCCTAGAAGCTTGCCTGTGGGCAAACAGGGGCGAGGAGCTTTCAACCCATGTTTTTGCTAAATATTGACCTGATCAATTTGGAGAAAACTGGTAAATTCAAAGCTTTCTATAACCCACATTCCGCACTCCAATTCAAACCATAAGTTTTAATGTTTTAATTGACCGTCAATGTAGTTTGATTATGCTACTTTTTGAAGTGCAAAATGTGGGATTTAACACAATAATTAGAACTGTGAATTTAACCAGCCTAAAAAATCGCCCGTCTTGACAAAATATCTTTGTATACCTGCTTCCTGCAATATTCCTTTAATCTCTTTTGTACCAAAATCTTTAGAATTTCCACTCAATAGAACTTTCTGATTATTTAAAGATGTTTTGGCATGATCAAGAATACAATGTAAAATTAAATTATCTGTAGGATCAGTAATAAGTACATTTTCCAGACTTGTACTGAGTATATCTGGTTTTAATTGTATGAATTCTACATAATTTTTAGCCCATTCTAAAACTTCAAACAGACGAATATTAATATTATTAGCCATTTTTTCGTTATTATATTTTGCATTTTGAAGAGATTTCATAATTTCTACAGAGTATTCAGAATTCGTATTTCCTCTTAGTTCACTTATTTCTCTTTCTAAGTTAACTTGAAAACGATTTCTCCTTGTACGTTCATCTTCCAAAACCGAAAGAGATTCCATACAACAAATTGCCGGAGTGACAATTTCTATTAACGACATTTTTTCAGGAGAAGTAGAATATACTAACTCTTCAGCTTCTTGCTCTTGATTCTTCGCAAACTCAATAAAAAAATTAGTTTCTATATAAAGCGTAATCATTCAATTTTCTAACCTTTATTGTGCTGCATCTGCTAGATTTTCTACAAATCCTATTTGCTGTAATTCTTGTAACTTGGGGGGATTTTCTGTTTTCCAATGATAAGCTAAATCTCTTAACCATCCTTCAACTAATGTTTCTAGATAATATTCAAAAATCCTTTTTTTACTAAATTCTAGATCATATTCAGATAAAACTTCATGCGTTGGGAAGATGTAGACATTTTCTAACGTTTCACCATCCCATTGAAAGATTTTAATTTCTTCACGGGTAGCTGTCATAGCATAGGGAATTATCACTCTGTTATGTTCATACTCAAATTTGAGGATATTTTCGATTTTAGCGGTAATATCCTCTACAATATCCCTAGCTCTAACTTTTGATACTAGCAGTTTATTTCCGTTTTTATCCCAAGCGGTAATATCTGATAGTTCTATTGTTGTGTCACTCAGTTTTGTACTGTCCATTCTTTTTATCCTTGTGACATTGAAGATTATAATATTGTTATTATAAATGGCGATCGCTTTGGGAAATATAGTTTTATAACAAAATCGAGCGAGCTAAAACCATCGAGATAAAGTATCGGAGCAAGGCGTAAATATTTTATCGTGCTTTAGACGATGGATGTAGGGGAGCGGCTTGCCCCTCTAGGGGCAGTTATACTACAATAGCTTTAACAGGAATGGTAAACAACCTGTATAAAAACCTAACTGCCTAACGGCAATCTGTACCTTGACAATTGAAGATATGGGGTTCTATTCCATAGTTCTAGTTCCTAACCAGGAATAGGTAAAATCTTCATGGGGGCTGGACGAAACAGAATTTAAACTCAAACAAAACTTGGAGTAATCCAACTACCTCCGGGCAGGGGGAAAGTAACGCTTAGGAGCCAGTGCGTTGGGCGGGTTTCCCGACTTGAAGCAACTGGCGTGGAGAGAACCACCTCTGGGTTAGACACCGCAAGGGATCTAAGCTAAGTGGACTCGTTGAACTAAGAATCTGCGCTCCTTTAGGACGCAGAGTGTCAATATTCATCAGCCTTAATTCCTTATCTTCTGGCTGTTGCGACTCCGGTTTTCGTAGCACTAGCCATACTGCACGACGTGGTGTGAGACAAAGTTTTTTGGGTTGAGTGACTTTTGGTAAAGACTTAACTAAATGGCGTTTTCGTGGCTTAATTCCTTGGGCTGTACGGATACGTCGTGTGTAACGAGCTACAGTATCATAACTCCCTTTGTAACCCTGCTGTTGAATCTCTGCAAACAAGACTAAGGCTTCGTGACAACCTTCATTCCAGCGTCTAAGGATATATTCCTGGTAAGGGACTAGGATGCTTCGACCTCGGCTTCTTCGTCCAGTTGTTTCTGGGAAGGTAGGAGTACGTAAATAGCGAAGTACACTTGTTACACCAATACCAACTTGACGAGCTATAGCTTTTGCATTCCAACCTTCTTCGGATGAGACGTAAGCCTTCTTGCTGTTTCAGGTAAAAGAATCTTTCATCTTGTTGCTACTGTCGTGCCATTATCACACGCATTTCAGCTTCACGGTCTTGAATCAAATCTCCACTAACATCCACTATCACACTATGAATTTTGCCCGTAAACTTGAAGGGCGGTTCATAATCGGGTGTTACAGGCGCACCAGGGGCTATCCCACAGATCACACCACTGGTCAGACCTAGTGCTAAGGGAGTAGTTACAGGAACATTCGCTTGCCCAACTAATTTCCCATCAATATAAAGTTGGGCGTGACCTGGTGATCCTATCCCCTTGGCTAAATCTGCCTGACCCGTCACTTTAAACTCAAAACGTAACTGGTGCCGACCCTCCGAGATTAATGACTCAGACTCGACATGGTAGAGCGATCGCCCTACATAATTATGAACCCAGTGCAGTTTAGCATCTTTGACATAGAAGGAGTAGCCACTATCATTACCACCGTGAGCAAGTAATACTCCTTGTGCGCCACCTGTGGGAATTTCTACATCTGCTGTAATACTGTGGGAACGATTGAGCAACTTAACAGCACAATTAGCTGGTATTGGCTGAGTATCAGGATAGTAAGTATAGCAGCTACGATTGACAGCAATCTGAGGACGTTCTTGTGCTAATCGTTGTACACCCCTGCCATCCACAGGTAACACATTATATTTACCCGCCTCTACATACCAAGTGGCAATCATCTCAATCAACTTGGGGCGGTTGTCTGTAGCAATGTTGTGATTTTCGGCAAAATCCTGAGCAACGTGATACAGTTCCCAATGATGAGTATCTAACTCTGTCAAAGTTTCCGCCGAGATAGGCGCACCAAAAAACCCATCTGCTTCTGTAAATGAGGGGCCAGGCCAAGGACAAACAGCCCGCCAACCATCATGGTAAAGCGAACGATGTCCCATCATCTCAAAATATTGCGTCAAGTGCTTAGTGGGTGCATTACTATTATTAAAAGTATGGGCAAAGCTGACACCTTGAATTGGGGATTGGCTGACACCCCTAATAGTTGTTGGTGGCTCAATTTCTAATAATTCAAGTACCGTTGGTACTAAGTCAATGGCGTGGGCATACTGAGTAAGGATTTCACCTTTTGCCTCAATACCTTGAGTCCAATGGACTATCAACGGGTCGCTGATACCACCCCGATAGGTTTCCCGTTTCCAGCGACGAAAAGGCGTATTACCCGCCCAAGTCCAGCCCCAAGCATAATGGTTGAAGGTTTCTGGACTACCCAGTTTATCTAATGCTTTGAGGTTTTCTTCTAAAGACTCTGGCACATTGTTAAAAAATAGATTTTCATTAACCGAACCAGTTGGCCCACCTTCAGAACTTGCCCCATTGTCGGAGATGACCATAATTAGAGTATTATCGAACTCACCAATAGTTTTGAGGAAATCGAATAAGCGACCGATGTGATAGTCAGTATGGGTTAAAAAGCCAGCAAAGACTTCCATCATCCGGGCATAAAGCCGTTTTTCTGCTGTTGAGAGAGAATCCCAGTATGCAACATCGGGGTCATGGCGGGATAGTTCTGTGTTAGCGGGGACAATGCCCATTTCTTGCTGACGAGCAAAAACCTTTTCCCTGTAAGCTTCCCAACCATCATCAAATTGTCCAGCATAGGCATCAGCCCATTCTTTCGACACATGGTGAGGAGCGTGCATCGCCCCAGGACAGAAATACATGAAAAAGGGTTTATTAGGGACAACCTGCTTGGCATCAGCAATAAAGCTAATTGCCTTGTCTACTAAGTCTGCGGTCAAATGATAGCCTTGTGCGGGGGTCTGTTCTGGCTGAACAGTGTGGTTATCATAAACCAAATCTGGATAATACTGGTGAGTTTCTCCGCCGAGAAAACCATAAAAACGTTCAAAACCACGACCGAGAGGCCAACGATCATAGGGGCCAGCCGCAGATATTTGGTCGGCGGGGGTTAAATGCCATTTGCCGATCGCATAGGTGTTATAACCCTTCTGTAGTAATATCTCGGAGAGAAACCCATTCTCAAAAGGAATATTCCCATTGCTACCGGGATAACCAGTAGACCCTTCTGTAATGCAGGCCATAGCGTTGGAATGGTGATTGCGCCCAGTGAGAAGGCAAGAGCGGGTGGGTGAACACAACGCCGTCGTGTGTAAATTGTTATAGCGCAAGCCATTGGCTGCTAATGCGTCTAGGTTGGGTGTGTTGATGGGACTGCCATAGCACCCAAATTGTCCAAATCCTGTATCATCAAAGACAATAAATAGCACGTTTGGTAAGCCTTCTTTTGCCCGCAATGGTTCTGGCCAAGCTGGACTGGATTTATCAACTGTCCGGCCGATGACTCCAGGGAAAGTAGTTCCGGGTTTGTATTCACGCAGAGACATAAAGCTAAACTCCTGAAATATTGAAATATGCAGCCTACACCCTACCCCCAAGACCCTATTGTTGACTCATGATGGGTTTTCAGCTAATCTGCGCTTATTCCAGATGGAGTAAGGAACACCGATACAAGTTCCCAAAATTAAGTAAGCCACTAGCGTTGGTATCACTTGCTGCTCTACATCATTCAAAATAGCGATAAACAAAGCTAAACCAAAATTGCGAGCAACACAGAAAATCGCCAAGGTAGAGCGGGTATAATGGTCGAATCTGCCTAAAGCGTGTCCAATTCCTAGAGAGGCAATCACCATAATGGAGATCGCTCCGAGTGGTAATACCCAAAGCTTGTACAACAATGGTAGTCCGAAGATACACGCCAAAATAACCAGCCCGAAAAAGAGACTATCAGCTATCAAAGTTAAGGGTTGGGCTATTCTTTGAGCAAATGTAGGAGCGAACTTGTTGATGAAAAGACCGAGACTCACAGGCAATATTTGCACCATCATCACTTGTCGGGCAACATCTAAAATTGCCACTTTTTGCGAAATATCTGCAAATAAAATCGCAAAAATCGCCAAGGTAGAGGGAGTCACAAAAACCGCAAGTATTACTAGGGTCAGCTGAAGACTTGCTGCATAACCTAAGTTGCCTCCAGCAATTTGCGCTCGCTTTGTGCTTAGAGGCGCACCTGGAGCAGCCGCCAATAAAGCTAATCCTATCGTTACTTCCGGCGGTAAGTGAAAAAATTTCATCAGCACAATCACCTCTAGAGGAACAAGCAGCAACACGGCTAGAAGCGCACGCAATACTAAGGCTGGTTTTCGCCAGAAGCAGAGGATATTCTCAACAGAGAGTTTGCTCCCTAGTGCTAACATCAGAAAAAAAATAGTGACTGTAACGAGCATCAGAATTAGAGGATTGTGCATAGCTGTTAAATGGTTGATGCTGGGTTTGGTCAAAAATAGTTGGTAGTCACTATTGAATTTGTTTTTTATCTGACGATGCCACTTAATGATTGATTAACTCGCCCTGATTCAATAGTTTATTTAGTAAAAATTTCAGTTCATCTACTGATGGGAATAGCCTTGGGAATTTGATATCAATAACAAGAGTTGAATTTAGTCAATCTCTTATCAAGGCCAATTTAGCCTCCTCGGCTTCGCAAGGAAGTTACACCTCATTGGCTACTGAAACCTTTACTATAAGCGATGAAGAGCCTTTACAAGATAGCCGTTTCTTAACTTAACTGGCTTTCTTATTGAGGGGTGGCTTTTTTCGGTGAGTATATTATTAGGCGATCGCTTGCTGAAAGAGAAAGTAAGAAAAGGGCGATCACACTTGAATAATTAATAATGTGTTCAAAATTATACTAAATTTTCTTTAGAGTTTTCCCGTAGTTTCGTTACTCATTGAGATTTTTGGTATACAATAAATGCTGAATATTAGCACAAAATTATAAATACAGGAAAAAATTGATATGTATTCAGCAATCTCACAAGTTAATCTACAAAGTGATGAATGTTTGATGCTTGTTCCTATTCCAAGATTTGATATTCCTGAAGTTATTACTATAAATGATATTACATTATATCCAAAAGAAACAGTAAATATAGATGAATTGTTCAGCAATATATTTCATGCAGATGATGAACAAAATTTACTTAAAGATAAAATAAATTCATACGTTTTAGGATGCTTTAAAATAAAAACATCGGAAATTGATGAAACATATTTACCTATTTCAGTAGAACATGATCCTAAAATAATAGACATAGCCACCAAGAAGTTAGAACCAATTCTAGATTTATTTAGATTTTACTATTGTGATTACTTTTATCCTCATTCTCTTCCTGGTAGAGTAGGACAGATATACAATAGCAAATCAATTGTCCTTATCTTCCGTTATCCTGTAATTTGCAGATTTGCAATCCAAAATAAATATAGTACAGAAATAGTGATTGGAAATGGTCTGAAAGTTAGAGATTTGTCCAAAATAAAGAGCTATTATAGTAATATCAAAACAATTGGGGAAGTATATCATATAGTTAACTATGCTCTAAGGTTAAATTCTCAAATACTTGAGCAAGATAATTTGACAACAAAATTTATACAAATAATAACATTGTTTGAGTTTTTGGCAAATCCTGATAAATTTGAAGTATTTCAAGATGCGAAAAAGAAATTCATACCCCAGATAGCAAATAATAACCAAGAATATCTTTTTCTAGTTGATAGATTTATGAAATTTAGCAAAGATTATAGAACCGATGTTGTTCATAATGGCAAACACATTACTGAGATTTTTAATGAACCTATTGACATTGAATCTCTTTTTGTTGAACTTCAAAACTATATTAGCAAAATTATTAGTGAATTAATAAGTTTAAGTCATATTTCGTGGAATGAACTTGAAACTATAAGATATAATAAACGCCAAAATCTTACTAAAAAAACTAAAAAACCTGACAAAAATAATCTGACATTTGATTTTAGTAGATCATTAGCAATAATTGATGTTAAATACTTAGTTGAAAAACTTTTTTATGTATTAGATTTCTACAAAAGAGATGGGTTTGATTTTGGGTCAATTTTAAAATCATTAATTCAAAATTTTAGATTTAACTCTAAAGGTACAGTTATTCCTTTGTATTTCTACTTACCAAATAATTATTATGAATCAATAAATGAATTATATAGAGATACAAAACTACAGTTATATAAGGATATTTTAGGTATGAATGGTGAAAAAATACCCATAATAGGTTCGAGAATTATAGAAATACATTCTGCACAAATTAAAAAAAATCTGTTTTTGGCGGAATGTGTAGAAATGAAATTAAGGGAATATTGCCAAGATGGTAATCGTTACTTTATGAATAAAAGTGGATATAATATTGTAGGAATTTTTGCAGATGATCAAATGACTGCATCAGTTATTCAAAATGCTATAAATGAAGGTATGAATACCGATTTTATATTGATAAGAGAATTTAATGTCAACAGTCAAATGCCAGGTAAACTGCGATATAGACCTTCAGATTATGTTATGGCTGAAGCTATTGGGGTCCAGAAACATGAGTTATGATAAAAACTTATGTGTCAAAACAAAAGGAATTCTACACAAAACAAGCTTTATTAAACTCTCTCAGGTTATCTTCAATGTTCCATACATAATATATCCATTCTTCTAAGTTTTGATATTGCTGTCCTAAAGCCTCTATTCCTAACTGAATTACCTCATCATCATCTAAAAGTATTGGTGGTAGTTTAAGACAGCTATCATCTTCAGAAAGTAATGATTTAAGACTCAGTTCATGATTTCCACAAATACCTCGTTTTGTAAAATTCTCCCTTCCGGCTTTTAGTAGAGTTTTTAATCGAGAATATTCAGATATAAAGTTATCTTCGTCAATAGCTGCACCTAATTCTTGAAAATTTTCCATTAAAGGATCTTTTAGTATTTCCTTATCTAATTCATTCATTTCTATGAATGCTAGTTCTTCTAATTGCATAAGAGATGGTAAGCCAGCAGCATTTACTGCTGATTCTAACCAGTTTAATATATCTGAATTGGTTAATACATCTGATAAATTGTCTTTAGGTGCGAAATTTGCTAGAAGATAAAACACAAAACCACGGTCTTGAATTTTCAACATTTGTTTAGTTCTATCACCTATAGCTTCTTGAATGTCATAAGGAATTTTTAGTAATGGAAATACTTGAGAAGGAAGATTAAGGCAAAGTGTTGATAAAGCAGATGATAAAAAATAAGCACTTGTTATCTCTGAAATTCCAACAAGATTTGCCAAACAGTGAGCAGCAACAGAATAAACAGTTAGCTGTGGATCGTATAATGTTTTTAATGAATTTTGCTCTATTAAGTTATTTTCAATTAACATTTCTTCCTGAGAAAGTGATGATAATAAAGATATTTCTAGTTTCTTTTCGGATGCTACTGCATTTGTCTCTAGCAGAGAAACTACCGATAGAGGAACTCTTTTGATAAGCTCATCATCACTCGTGAAAAATTTAGTAAATAAAAACGGATACTGTTCGCTGATTTTGCCATCTTTATCAAATTGTAAGCCAGAACCGAATTGATACCGCCAAGGTTTCTGATTCCAAGTTTTGTTAGCAGCAGAACCATTAGCTGTATAGTAGTCTGCAAAATAAATTCTACTTAAGTCAGAAAATAACTTTTGTATTCGCCACAATTCATCAATGTTTTCGTTATATTTTGCATTGAAAGCATTAAAGATATCAATTAAAAATTTTTGCCCCCATAAAGTGCTAGTATGGTCTAGCCAGTGAGTTATTTCATGGATAAATATTCCCAAAACTTTTCGTTTTATCTGTATATCTTTAGGATTGTTTATTAAATGTGATAGATGTGTTATCTCCAAAGAATTAGCGCATACAGTTTGGCTTAGAAAGTCATATTTACCGACGATATTTATGTTAGGAAATCCCCGCCAATTTTTCATAATTTTTTCTATCATTTTATTTTTATTCATAAGTTTTTAGAAAGTATAGATTTAATCACTGTAGATTTTGCTTTTATTGATTATACCCAATCAAAAGTCTTAGTAACAGCCTTCTTCCAAAGCCGATAACAACCTTCCCTTTCCACAACATCCATCTTCGCTTCCCAAGTCTGATCCAAAAGCCAATTTTCACTTAATGGGTGGCAAGGTGGCTAAACAGCTTGTTTCATAAGGGATAGAGCCTGAAAGCCACGTTGAAAAAAGAGGCATTTATCAGGTATAAAAATTATAGGCGATCGCTCTCATAATTAACAGTAAAAAAATTACAGGTTATGATTATTAACAATTACCTTCTAAAATCTCTATAAGAATGTTCCAACCAATAAATGATCCAAAACTACTCATTGCGATCGCAACATCTGTCTCTCATTCCCAGTCTGGAGACTGAGAATGGTTTTTGAAAGGTTCTACCTTTCTTTTTTATCTCACGCAAAGACACAAAGGAGCAAAGATAAGAAGAGATTTTTAGGCTACTCCATAATCTGTATAGGGGCGTTTATAAGGAGGATGTAAACCTAGTACAATATCTTCTTTAGGTACTCCCATTTTTACTAAATCTGCGGTGGGATTTTCTTCTGTGAGATTTTGTTGTAACCAAATTTTGCCGTTGTTAATATCTAGGTGTATAACATTCCGATAAAGACGATTTAAAATCTAGAGAATAGGTTTGTTTGTACCTGAAATCTCCAAGAGTATAATTTAAAATCACTAGATGTCTACACCGATTTATCACATCACCCACATTGATAACTTAACCTCCATAATCACCAGTGGGGGATTGATAGCAAACAGTAAACTCAAGATACAACAAACCAATTATCTTGACATCGCACACGGACACATTCAAGATAGACGTGCCACCACAAAAGTCCCCTGTAGTGCTGGGGGATATTTACATGATTATGTCCCCTTTTATTTTGCTCCGCGTTCACCCATGCTTTATGCCATTCATAAACAAAATGTAGATAGTTATAGCGGTGGACAACAGCCAATTATCCATCTAGTTTCAGAAGCCCATACCATCAATTCTTTAAAACTCAAATTTGCATTTACTGATGGACACGCTATCATGGCATATAGCGAATTTTATGATGATATATCTGATTTACAATCTGTCATTGATTGGGAATTAATGAAATCAAAATATTGGGCTAATACCCCAGATGACCCCAACCGCAAATGGAGAAGACAAGCAGAATTTTTAGTTTATGAATATTGTCCCTGGAATTTGATTCAGCAAATAGGCGTAATCAATAAAACCATTGCTCAACAGGTACAACAAATCCTTAATCAACTGAATATAGAAACACCAGTAAATATTTATCCCAGTTGGTATTATTAAAATCTGCAATCCAGACTGAAAATAATATTTTACATTATTATAAATCAAAATGCAGATAAAGTAGTAAAATAATATTGGTTTAAAATTAGTTTCTAGTTGTTCCAGCAGAAATAATCAGTAATTGGTAATCAATTATTCCCAATCAGCAAATCCTACAAAAAATACAGCAGTATAAATAACAATTAAATTTTTTTAATCCAGTAAAAACAATGATTGAAATTAAGCAAGGCAACTTATTAACAGAACCAGCCCAAGCCCTAGTAAACACAGTGAACTGTGTCGGTGTCATGGGTAAAGGTATCGCCTTGCAATTTAAACAAGCTTATCCAGAAAATTTCCGCCAATACGAAAAAGCCTGTCGTGCTGGACAGGTGCAACCGGGGCAGATGTTTACCGTCGCTACAGGTAACTTATTTAACCCCCTGTACATTATTAACTTCCCCACCAAACGCCACTGGAAGGGCAAATCTAAATTAGAAGATATCAAAACCGGACTGGTGGCATTAGTCGCTCAAGTACAGCAATTAAACATTACTTCCATTGCTATACCTCCCTTGGGATGCGGTAACGGTGGCTTAGACTGGAGTGAGGTAAAACCCTTAATAGAATCAGCCTTTGCTGCACTTCCAGATGTCCAAGTCATTATTTTTGAACCCAGTGGCGCACCCGCACCCGCACAAATGCCCGTAGCCAGCAAAAAGCCAAATATGACTCGCGCCCGTGCCTTGTTTATTCGCTTACTGGAATTGTACGGTATTCCCGGTTATGAATTAACCAAACTAGAAATTCAAAAACTCGCCTATTTTTTACAAGTAGCTGGTGAACCCCTACGCCTTGAGTATGTAAAACACAAATATGGACCTTATGCCCATAACTTAAATCATGTTTTAAAACATATAGAAGGGTATTATATATGTGGTTATGGCGATGGAACAGCCAAGGCAGAAAACGCGGAAATTTACGTTTTACCCGCAGGTAGAGAAGCTGCACAGGCATTTTTAGCCAATGAACCATTGGCACAGGAACGGTTAGAACGAGTTAGTAACCTCATAAACGGTTTTGAAACTCCTTATGGCATGGAAGTATTGGCTACAGTTCATTGGGTAGGAACTCACGAAACCAACCCAGCCCAAAATAGTGAACAGGCCATAGAGTTAGTTCATTCCTGGAGCGACCGCAAACGCACCATCTTTAAACCACAACATATACGTAAAGCTTGGCAGCGATTAGAACAGCAGAATTGGTTGGCTGCAAAATAAAAATATATTGATGATGTATAACCAAGAAATGAGCGAAAAAGATTTAGTAGCAGATGTAGAAATTGAAGAGTAGACAGTGGGAGATAGGGGATCTGCGTTGACTTGTAATGATTGGCATTATCACTGTTTCCTATTCCCTTTTATCAATTTGGTAAGTGCCTGGGCAAAATTAATTTAACATTTTTGGAACAAACAAAAATCTCTGTATTCCTTATCTGTTACCTCTCCCAAATATAAGTACCCAAGCAAAATTAATTTAACATATTGATTGAAAACCAAAATGCCTGTATTTCTTACTTCCTGTTCCCTCTCCCAAATATAAAATTTATTTTGCACGACTACTTAAATGAACCCAGCAATTACAGTAACCCAAAAACAACTCTCAGAATTTCTGCTCAATGTCGCAGTAGTGCGACCCGTATTTATTTGGGGAGCGCCAGGAATTGGTAAATCATCATTAGTAGAAGAATTTGCAACCGAGGTAGGAATACCTTGCGTTTCACTACTTGGTAGTCAACTAGCACCAGAAGACTTAATCGGAGTACCACAGATCATAGATGGAAAAAGTCGCTTCTGTCCACCAAAAATGATTGCACGAGAAGAACCCTATTGCCTATTTTTGGATGAACTTAACGCCTGTTCTCATGAAGTGCAAAAAGCATTTTATAGCCTCATCCATGAACGTAGAATTGGTGAATATTATCTTCCCCAAAGTTCAATCGTCATTGGTGCAGGTAATCGCGCTCAAGATAGTGCAATTGTGAAACCCATGTCTTCACCCTTGCTAAATCGTATGGTTCATGTTCATTTAAAAGTTTCCCATCGAGACTGGTTAGATTGGGCAAAAAATCATAATATTCATCCTTGGGTAATTGAATATATTCAAACTCGCCCAGATCATCTATGGAGTCAACCTCCTAAACATGAAGAACCTTTTTCCACCCCCCGCTCTTGGCATATGCTAAGTGATACCTTACATGAATATGGAGACAACCTAACAGACCACTGGCTAGAAGTTCTCGCTTTGGGGTGTCTTTCTCCCCACCATGCTACCCAATTCAAAGGTTTTATTAAACAAATTAAAAGTAAATACCAACTAACAGCAATTCTTAAAGGCGAAATTGGTTGGCCACACCTACCAGAAGATAGAGATGTCCTCTATTTTTTAGCTCAATCATTCCGCGCTCAACTCATCAAAGAATTACCCCAAGAACGTCAAGCAATTACAGGTAATCACAAAGACTTAGCCCATCGCGCCAAAGGACTACTCAAAGATTTAGCCGCTATCAGCTTTGAAATTGCCCAAATGGTGGTTTCTGAAACCGAAAAAGGCGATGTTTTACCTAGTTGGTTAATGGTAGAAATAGTTAGAGACTTACCACGTTTAGTCAAAAAAGAAAATGCCACGTAAACAGAATCAAAAAGATATTGCTAAACAGCAATTTGAGCAAGGATATAATATCTTGCGACAGCATCCAATTTTTACATCTTTACTTTATCATGCTAACATTAATCGTCAACCGAGTAATCAATGTCCGCCAAAACATTGGGCTGTCATTAATAATTTAGGTACAATTCATGTACATCCCACCCGACGGGGTTCTCCTGAAGAATGGGTTTATGTACTGGCTCATTGTCTCCTACATTTAGGCTTTGGTCACTTCCAAGAACGCACCTATTTCCGTGAATGGAATGCCGCTTGTAATTATTTTATTGCTAAATTTCTGGCAGATTTAAAATTAGGAACTGCTCCAGAAGAATACCTCTTTCCCCTCAACTTTGCTAACCGCAATGAAGACAGTTTATATCAAGAATTTTGTGAGCGTGGTATTCCTGGAAATGACTTTGTTGATATGTTTATAGAAACTCCCAAAAGTCATTATTGGTATGCTAAAATTGATTGGCAAGCTGTGTTTGGAGAAGGTTTAACAAAAGCCGTTACTAATGCTGTATCTGTAGCCGCAGGACAGGATATTTCTTTAGCAGGGGAAAGTAAAAATAACACTCCTGCACAAAAAGCTAAGGCTTGGTTTATTAATAGTTATCCTTTATTGGGAGCTTTAGCAACTAATTTTGAAATTATTGAAGACCCATTAATTTGTCAACGGTTAGAAATTTCTGTAGCTGCTATTGATGTAGAAAATAAGCAAATTTTTATTAATCCTGCTGGTGGATTAACTAATGAAGAATACCGATTTGTGATGGCTCATGAATTATTACACGCCGGACTGAGACATGATACCCGTCGTCAAGGAAGAGAGCCTTATTTGTGGAATGTTGCTTGTGATTATGTGATTAATTCTTGGTTAATAGAAATGGGGGTAGGTGAATTACCTCATGTGGGAGCATTGTATGATCCTGATTTGAAAAATTTATCTGCTGAGTCAATTTATGACAGAATTGTGAAAGATTTACGCCTTTATCGTAAACTAGCTACTCTCCGGGGAATTGGACAATGTGACATTTTAGAACCACAAAGAGCAGATTGGTGGACTTATGGTGATGGTGTGGCACTGGATGAATTTTATCGTCGTTGTTTAAGTCAAGGACTTGCATATCACCAAGAACAAAATCGCGGTTTTTTACCCGCAGGTTTAATTGAAGAAATTCGCGCTTTGAGTTATCCACCAATTCCTTGGGATGTGGAATTAGCTAAGTGGTTTGATAATTATTTTTCTCCTTTAATTAAAGTTAGGTCTTATGGCCGTCCTAGTCGTCGTCAGTCAGCAACTCCTGATATTCCTCGTCCTTGTTATGTACCTGATAGCAATCATGAAGAAGGTCGGACATTTGGGGTGGTTTTAGATACTTCTGGTTCAATGGAGCGGGAATTATTGGGAAAGGCATTAGGGGCGATCGCTAGTTATAGTATTTCCCATGATGTTTCTTTGGTGCGGGTTGTTTTCTGTGATGCTTTTGCTTATGATCAAGGTTATTTGACCCCAGAATCTTTAGCAGATAGAGTTCAAGTCAAGGGTAGAGGGGGTACTGTTTTACAACCCGGTATTGATTTACTGGAAAAAGCGGATGATTTTCCCAAAAATGGACCATTGCTAATTATTACTGATGGCTATTGCGATAATTTACATATTCGTCGAGAACACGCTTTTTTAATTCCTGTGGGTCGGTATTTACCTTTTGTACCCAAGGGTCAAGTTTTCAGAATTAAGTAAATTAAGGAGGCAGGAGAAATCCACGTTTAAAAACGTAGGATTGAAGCAAATACGCTTTGTATTGCACTCCGTGCCGCTTCGTTAAAGTGGCACTCTCACTCGATACAATTCTTTTTTTGAACTGGGCTTTAAACCCAGAACTAAAGTGGGAGCAACGCGATTTTGTGAGATCGGGTGCGATTCTCAATTACACCACTAAATTCTCAACAAAATTAGGTGTTTTCGTTGCGATCGCATCCCGAAATAGGCTATTTACGTACCCGATTTCGCCACCTCACGTTTTCGCGTTGCTCCCAACTAAAGTTTTTATTTATACTTATTTCCTCCTGCCTCCTGCCCTCTGCCTCCTACCTTCTTTGTAAAGTAAAACCCAGCAAAATTAAAGCCCCAACTTTTGCCTTACTACCTCATCTTTATCTTTAAAACCTACCAGCACAGCCGTTCCATCTTTGAGGAAAAGGGGGCGTTTAAGCAGCATTGCATCCTTAGTGAATGCTTCAATCCATTGCTCATCTGTCCAAGTTTTCTTTTCATCACCTAAAGCCCGGTAAGACTGACCGGATGTGTTTCGCATAGGTGCAGAACCTAAAGACTTGACCCAGTTTTTAATCATCTCACGAGTTGGAGGAGTTTCTTTGGTGTTAATGAACTCATAATCAACACCATTTTCTTGAAGCCACTTGAAGGCTTTTTTACAAGTTCCGCAGTTTGGTATTCCGTAGATTTGAATAGACATAAAAAAGATTAATAATTTTAAAGCAGATACTTTAGCTTAAACAGCAGAAGCCTAGTATGTTAATTTTGTGTGTTTTGGAAGGACTGTCTCGAAAATTATGGGTATTACTGTAGTTTATAGTTTACACCGAAAGCTACTGGAACAGATGATTTTTTGTAAAAATACGCGACAGATTTTGTGCATGAAATCTTATGGAATAAAGGTTTCAGAATTAACACACTAGCATAAGCCGTCAATCAATTTTGGATTTTGGATTGACGTTAGCGAAGCGTACGCAGCGCAGCGAGTATTTTGGATTATCTTCTCCTTTAAAGAAGAGGCTTGAAGGCGGAAAAAAATTTGTATTTTTCTCCATAAATGGATGGAGAGGCTTGAAACTTTGTTTTTAGATTTTAGACTTTGATTTTAATCTAAAATCTAAAATTTTTTCGGTCACGGTATGTTTTACAGCAGGGAACAGGGAACAGGCTTGAAAGTCTGTTAACATCAGGTTTTGTTCCTAAAATTTATACCTCAT
The DNA here is from genome assembly GCF_028329225.1 of Sphaerospermopsis kisseleviana CS-549. Taxonomy (NCBI): domain Bacteria; kingdom Bacillati; phylum Cyanobacteriota; class Cyanophyceae; order Nostocales; family Aphanizomenonaceae; genus Sphaerospermopsis; species Sphaerospermopsis kisseleviana. The sequence continues at coordinate 117,449 of NZ_JAQMTI010000108.1, forward strand.
TTACTCCAAATCTGTTTTATTTTTTGAAGTCCCTAAAGTTAAACAGCAGATCGAACTAAATTATTTAGCTGTAATTCAGATTGTTTAAATATAAAATTAACAGCAGCAAATAATTTATCTAGTTCATAAATGGTAAAAGGAGTCATATTTCTGGTAAATTTGTTATTTTCTAGTTTACCAAATTGCCATGTCGCGCCATTAGAAACAATCCCCCAAATAATGATTTGATATTCTCCATTTAATCTTTGAGCAGCAATCATTTCCGCTAAACATTGCGCCCAACCTGCTTCAAAGTTGTCTTGTTTGGCTTCTACTAAAATAAAGTATGGTTTATCAAAAACAACTTTACCTAATGGGGAACGTTTAGCTAAAATATATTCAGGAAATCCTGATAATTTTTCATCGTAGTTTAAGGATTGATGACTCCATAAAATAAAATGTTGGCGGTAGATTTTCCAAACTTCTTTGAGAACGGGATAAATTAAGTTTTCGCAAATGGCAAATTCTGAGTTATCAACAACAGCATCCCGCATCATTAATTCTAAATCTTCGCGGAAGTAGTCGGTAATATTAAAGGCAATTTCACTGATAAAATTGTCTTCGGTGTAGATAACTTGAAAAGTTGTGAGGACTTCCCCAATAGTTTTGAAATTACTGAAAGCCATTTTTTACCTTTGCAAAATTTAAGTATTACTTGATGTAGGGTGTTTTACAGCACAAGATTGTGACATCGGAGGGTGCGAAATGTGGGTTATAAACTCAACCAGCTAAAGACTTCTTGAACAGTAATATTTAATTCAATCCCTGTGAGAACTGGCAAGTAATCGCTATTTTTAAGTTCCTTAACTCGGCGATCGCTATCTACCACCAAAATACTTTCATCGTCACTATCAACCAACCAACCTAACTCAGTACCATACTCAGCACAGTGTAGTAATTTGCTGAGAACTTGTTTATATTTCTGTTCGGGAGAGAGAATTTCAATTACCCAATCTGGATGAATTTCAAACCGATTGGCGATGCGTCCTGATGGCAACCGAGGGATTCGCTCCCAACGAAATACCGCTATATCTGGGACAATTGCTAATCCACCAAAAATACAGCGTAGTTCTGGAAAAGCTTTGGCAATTTTCTGAGGTTTAGTAATTTGATTAATAGTTTCGCATAGATCAATTTGAAGTTGGCTATGTTCCCCTTGAGGCATTGGTTTCTGTATAATTTGTCCATGAATAAATTCAGAAGCTGGTTCTGTTTCTGGCAATTGCAAAAATTCTTCTATATTTGTCGGTTGAATTGCTGCAATAGTCATAGCTTTATGCCCTCTCAAACCTCTTTAATTTTAACAGCAAACGACTCTTGGTAAATGCTATAATTCATCAACAAACAGTGGTATAAACTGAAATTTTCTCCCATCAAATAATCCTTGATCACTAAGTTTTAAATCGGGTATCACCAGCAACGCCATAAAAGAAAGAGTCATGAATGGTGCAGATAGTGTTGACCCTAATCGTTTTGCCCAGGCATCGAGTTCTGCGTATTTTTTGGCAACTTCATTACCATCACCATCACTCATCAAACCCGCCACCGATAAGGGTAATACGTCAACCTTATTACCTTCGACTACCGCAATACCACCTTGATGTTGAATGATGGCATTTACCGCAGTACAGATTTCTAAGTCCGTTGTCCCCACTGCCACAATGTTATGGGAATCATGGGCTACACTTGATGCTATCGCCCCTCGTTTCAATCCAAAATTCTGCACTAATGCCACTGATGGCGGTGTATTTTGATAGCGATTTACCACCGTAATTTTCAAGATATCTTGCTCTAGATCAACTGTGACTTTACCATTTTCAATCTTTGCGGGTACACACTTTTCCCCTGTGGTCAACTGACCATCAGTAACGGTAATCACTCTTACTGTTGCACCCTTGGCAGTTATTTCAAAATCCCCCGGTGTTTTTGCAGTAGTATTAAAATTATTAATGGGTTTAACTGGAACAAACGGTAACAAAGTTGACCCTGACTTGGCTGTTAACACACCCTGACAATAGGTAGCCAACACCGTAAAATCTTGTAAATTATCAACAACAATCAAATCTGCACTGTCCCCCACTTGCAGCAGTCCCACATCAAGATTGTAATGTTTGACAGGGTTGACACAGGCAACTTGCAACACATTCATAACATCGTGACCTAATGCCACTGCCCGTTTGACCAAGAGATTAATGTGTCCAGTAACTAAATCATCAGGGTGTTTATCATCACTGCAAAACATACAACGTTCTGGGTAGACATCAATTAAACTGTGCAGGGCATCAAAATTTTTAGCTGCTGAACCCTCCCGAATCTGAATCTTCATCCCCAATGCTATTTTCTCCAAAGCCTCACTCAAGGAAGAACATTCATGGTCTGTAGTGATTTTGGCTTCTGCATATTTACGTAACCCCATACCCACTAACCCCGGTGCATGACCATCAATGGGGATTCCCAAACTTTGCGCTAAATGAATTTTGTCCATTATTTCTGGACTATCAGCCAACACCCCCGGTACATTCATCACCTCACTTAAATAGGAAACACCATGTTTAACCAGTTGATGGAAATCGTTTACCGTCAGGGTTGCCCCGGCAGTTTCAAAAGTAGTAGCAGGGACACAAGCAGGAAAACCAAAAGCGATTTTTAGGGGAGTTTGTAGGGCATTATTCACCATGAAGCGGATACCCTCTAAACCCAGAACATTAGCAATTTCGTGGGGGTCAGAAACAGTAGCGACTGTACCATGTACCGTTGCTAGTCTTGCGAACTCAGTCGGTACAAGCATGGAACTTTCAATATGAATATGGGCATCCACAAAACCAGGAAGAATGTACTGTGAATATTGCCCCTGGTCTGGGATTATGGTTTGAATGTATCCATCTTGAATGTGAACAGTACCCGGAAAAATGCGACGGTGGAGAACGTCTACTATATTGCCAGCAATGGTAAAATTTTTCATAATTTTATTGGTAAAAAATAACTAGAGATAGAGCTTTTGTGACCTAAAAATGCTTTACAAAAAATGCTATAATAGAATCTAGGATTTTACTAAAAAATAACACCTGGAAATTATTTACTTTTACAGCAGCTTTCAGTTTTCAGCAGTCAGCTATCAACTTGTAAATCCTTTTATTGTAAGGCTTTGTGATTTTAATTTGTACTTCATCACATTGGAAACTGCTGTAACTATTATCGTAACCTTTAAACCAAGAATTTAAGAAAAATTGTGACTAAAATTATTGCTATTTTTAATCAAGCTGGTAGAATAATGAAAACCACTAGGCGGAAACTAAATTTTCTTGAGGGAAATTTTCATAGAGATTGGAGAGAGCGATCGCCTCCGGCACTGGCGGATACTGTTGGCAAAAGTGTTACAAACTCACAAACAAATGTGTTACAAATAAAAGTCGCAACCACAGATTAAAAGTTTGAGCTTACGTAATACTTAAAAATACAAATATGTATTATATTCGCCAACAGTATCGTATCACTGGCGTATTTACAATCTTGATTTAGAAATATTGTATTTTTGTGAATAATCTAAGAGGAATAAAGAAAGAGAGGAACAAAGAAAATACGGAAAAATTCAAGCATTCACCAATTGAGTTAAATGCTTGAAAATACGCAGCACATCATATAATTCATTTCCAGGATTACGCATTAAAAACCCTTTTGATAAAGCATAACGGGGTGGGTTTCCTTTTACTAATTTCACAAAAATAAACTCGCTACCTGTGGCAATCATCCCAAAACTGGGTTTATCAGGATAGGGATTACCTAACATATAATAAAGAATTTGTGCAAGTCCTTCTTCAATAGAAAAAGAAGATTTTTTCGATTCAATAATCATCACCCAGAATTGCTCTTTTAAAACTAAAATATCCATTCTACCTTTGATGATTACGTCTTCATCTGGTACGGCAATATCTATAGATTCTTCTGATTTTACGTAAAAGGGAGATAAGTAAAAATCACCGATAAAAAGTATCGGATCTACAATTGCCATGCGGACAACATCTTCTAGCAATGGGGGATAATTGAGAAGATTCAAATAACCAGCTTTTACTTTGTCTAAAAGTTGTTTATCTAAATCCGTAATTTCTGGTAATTCCTCTTGCCATTCTGGGAAGAATTGTCCATGTAAAACTAATTCAATGCCAAAATTATCAATTAAGTAGCGTAAATCAATATCTCTTGCTTGGAGTGTTTGTGTCATAATTTGGTGATTGGTAGTGATCCGCAATATTTCAATATTTAACTCTCATTATATACAAATTATTATGGCAGTTTGTTCCCTCAATGACGTAGCCCCCTCAATAGCGCGTGTGTTATGAGGATTTTTAGGACTCATCAAAAATTAACGTATTTTCTTTCGTCATCGCGAGCGATATTAAGCAATCTCAAACCCATATTTTTTATTTTTCGTAGGCTATGCGTAGATCCTGTTCTGTTAAATTACAACCTATTATTTGACCAGAGGTTTTAGTCAAATACTACAAAAATTCGATAATGAAATATAATAAAAAAATACTGATTGGGCTAAGTTAGGTGAAAAAGAGGTAAAAAATGAGTATGTTGCTTGAACTCAACCAACTAATTGTTAAACCCGGTCATCAGTTGTTAATTAAAAATATCTCCTGGTCTACATACAAACGTATTTTAGCAGAATTAGGAGACAACCGCAATTATAAAATAGGGTACTGTCAAGGGGTGCTAGAAATAATGGCTCCATTACCAGCGCATGAAGTAGCTAAAGTAATTATTGGGGACTTAGTAAAAGCTTTATTAGAGGAAATTAATTGGGAATTCTGGAGTTTGGGGTCTACGACTTTTGATCAGGAGAGCATGGACGCAGGGGTAGAACCTGATGATTGTTTCTACATCGAGAATGAAGCTAGAGTCAGAGGGAAAGATGGAATATATTTAGAAATTGCTCCACCTCCAGATTTAGCAATTGAAGTTGATATTACTTCCCGTACTCGTTTCAATAATTATCAAGCTTTGAAAGTACCAGAACTATGGCGATGGAATGGAAGAAAATTAGAAATTAATGTGCTGGTAAATGGTAAGTATGTAGAATCAACTACCAGTTCTATTTTTCCTAACTTAGCGATTTCTCAAGTAATACCTCAATATTTGATGTTAAGTAAAACTAATGGTAGAAATGCGACGATGAGACTATTCCGTGCATGGGTTAGGCAACAACTAGAAGCAAATTAAGCGAATAATTAGAAGTATATACAGCATATTCAATGTTTATGAGGTACAGTAAACGATTGAAGTTTAAGTTTTAAAACTACCGTAAGTATTCAGCCGTCAGCTATCAGCCATCCGCTTTAAAGATTGAAATAAAAAGAAAGGTGAAAAAATCAGCAGTGTGTAACTCGATTGTGTCACTTTTCTAAAATTAATAATTCTCAATCTTCGCTTTTGCTATTATTAGCTATAAAGAAACGGTATTACACCACACTCCGCTATCAGCAAGCCCTAGGTAAGCTGAAGGAAATTTAACTTGCATATTTTTGATTGTTGGGAAAAAGCGTCAATATGCTTTCTTAAAGGTTTAACAGCTTATTTTCGGTGCGATGCCTTCTCTGCTAGACGCTACGCGTTGGCGTAGCCTGTCCGCAGGACTTACGTTGGGCGTAGCCATCCCATCCTGATTGTTACCCTGTTTGTGAAAGGGACTCTCCCCATAGATATTATTCTCGATTTCTGCGATTTCCTCTGCTTTTACTGATTTTTCTTCCATCTGTGCGGTTGATTCTTCTGGGGCTGCTTGCCAAGCAATATCCGGTTGCACTGGCTGTTGTCTGAGTAAATTCCTAATGAACAATGGCAACGGGAGACAGGAGGCTTTGAACCTGCTTTCAAATTCTAAACCTGCTTCCACATCTTGCAAACGAATAATTAACGTTCCCTCACCAGTCTTCTCTCTCTTCCACTCCAATAATCGCTGCGGTGGCTTCTCTTTTTTCAGCGACTTATTTATTTGCGTCATTTCCTGGCGAACTTCTGCTACTGTGAGACGTTCTGATTTTAGGCGTTCTAATATTGGTTGAAACTTCTCGTAGCACAAAGCTTTGATTGTGTTGCAATCGAGTAAATCTAGATTGCTAGGTTCGATGTCCGCTATGAACTCGCCTACCTTAGCATAGGAGGTTGCCGTAGTTCCTGTCCACTCTAATGATTCTTGAATGGTCTTCAACTCAGTACGCTTGCACGTCAGTTTCGCAAAGTAGACGGTTTGACACAACTGGATGAAGACGCGAGTCATTTCTTGCGCTTGTTTCTGAATTTGGTCACAAATTTGTTGATCAATTGGGTCGAGAGCTGTTAATGTAGTCATAGATAGCAACCTTTGTGAATAGAGTTATAGATAGCAGCCTTTGCAAATAGAGTTATAGAGTTATGGATAGCTACTTTTGCGAATGGAGTTATAGATAGCGACCTTTTTCAATGGGGTTGAAACAAAACGACTCGCCCTAAATGGTGAGTGAATTATTTAAATGCAACTCCCGGTTCACTTTCCACGGCTAACCGGGTTTTGCTATTGAAATTATTTTACACTAATTTGCTCAATTTGCGATTACTAGGTCGCGCTATCTCTTTCCTTCAGTCAAGTAAGGGATACGCTATCGCGCTTCAAACACTGGCGATAGCGCAGTTTGGCGTAACCTATCTTGCAATCCCATCCCTAACTACCAGCTTCGTTACTGTTATTTGGTTTGTGCAGCTGCAAGATCATGGACTCCATTCTTACCAACGACGCATTAATAGACTGCTGAGAGTCCCGTAATTCAAGGACAACATTATTTACTACAGCGTTACGTGCTGTGGTGGTTTCCACAAAATCATCAATTTTGCGGGTTAAGCGGTCTAAAGAGTCATCTACCTTGGTGACAAAATTATCAACTTTTTCACCCATAGATTGAACTGTTTCACCCATGACTTGAACAGTTACGGCTAAACCATCAAGCTGTCGTTGGGTAATATCTTGCCTTTCAGATAATCTGTCAATCCGTTTATCAGCTGATTCAGCATAGGAAGCGGCTGATATCAAAAGCTGCTTAACTGTCTCAAATTCATCCTCAAGCTGGTTGAGCCTGGTGTCTGTATCCACTGGCTGTGGTGTGGTCATAACGCCTCTGTTTTAGTTTTTGGGATTGGTGGTTAGTTGGGCGATTGCCTCCGGCACTGGCGTAGCCAATCGCCTACGACACTGGCGTAGCCAATCGCATTGCGCCCGATATGGGTTAGCCTCCCTTTTGTTGACGTTCTTGAATGTATTTCTCGACAAGTTCCCGTGTTTTTTCACTCATATTTGTATTGTCTCTAGCGCAACACACTTTAAATTCTGTTCTTAACTGTTCCGGTAAAAATACACGGTAGCTAACCATTTTTTCATCTAGGTTTTCTGACATAGCTGATATAGATACGCTGCTTAACCTATTTTGCATCTTTTTTTGTATTTTGTCCTTATATGTTATGTATGTCGCTTATTGTTTGTATGATGTCTATTATATCATATATATCTGACATAAGCAACATACTTGGTACTGTTTCCCCATTTTGCAACAACTGTCGTCGGGAGCAACGCGATGAAAGTGATGTGCAGAAACCAGGTACGTAAATAGCCTATTTTAAGATGCGATGGCTACGCCCGCCGAAGGTATCGGGAGCATCCCAAATGTGTAAGTTTATTTTTTCTCTGAGGTTAAGACCTCAAATGAACGAACCACGTTCGCAAAGCGTGCCGAAGGCATAGACGCGAAGGACACAAAGGTAAGAAAGAAGAAGAGAGTTTTTGGTGTTGCTGTGGTTATTTTTGTAAAATTGGGATGCTCCCAAGGCATCGCAACGGAAAAACTGGATTTTATTGAGAATGGAGTTATGTAATTGCGAATTTAACCCCGATCTCACATTTTCGCGTTGCTCCCTCTGCCTCCTGCCCTCTGCCTTTCTTGTTAACTAACTGGCTTTATCTGTTTCTGGCATATAACCCAAGTCGGCTAACCTATCTCGCAATAATTTATTTACAGCAGCATTAGAACTAATAAGTTGATCGTCGGCATAATTATCAACTGCTGTGGCTATTTCTTCTATAAGTCTGATTGACCTTGCTGTTGTAGGTCGTTTCTGTCGTGGCATATAAGCTGTAGTCATTATCAATATCTTTATAGTAGGTTATCCCTACCACTATAACAGTATTTAATACCAGTCTGATATCACTTTTATATCAAATTAACTTATGTGTAAGTGGGTGTATTTATAACCCATTTTAATACTACTTTTATATCAAAATAATATCAAGTTGCCATATCAAAAATATCAGACAACAAACCTTCACAGATAAACGACTAATTCCAGTCAAATAACCGACTAAACACCTTGCCAGATAAGGATTACAGCGATTGAGTCTGATATTGTGAAAGATAACCTGATAGATATAAGTAGTTAGGCGTTAAAATTTATCGTTATGGCAAAAAAGGCAAGAGGGAAGAGACTTTTAGGGAATTTACATTTTGTAACATACCTCAGTTTTTTCAAGCCGACTTACTTAACCTAAAGTAGAAACTTGGTATAGGGTGTGGGAAAAATCACCCCTTGAGAAAATCTCAATTGATAATAGTTTCATGCAAGGTTGAAAACCTCAGTCCAGCAACAAACAACATGACCAAATACGTAGCAGCCATTGATCAAGGAACAACTAGCACCCGCTTCATGATTTTTGATAAACAAGGTAAAATTGTTGACTGCGCCCAAAAAGAACATCAGCAAATTTACCCCCAACCGGGTTGGGTAGAACATGATCCTCTGGAAATTTGGTCATGTACTCAAACTGTAATTAAAGATGCCTTAAATAAAAGTAATATTACTGTGGCTGAAATCACAGCCGTTGGCATTACCAATCAACGGGAAACTATCGTAGTTTGGAATAAACACACAGGCAAACCTTACTATAACGCCATTGTTTGGCAAGATACCAGAACTGACTATATCTGTAATCAATTAGTCAAAGATTTGGGAATAGACTATTTTCGCCCTATCACTGGTTTACCAATTGCTACCTACTTCAGCGCACCGAGAATAAAATGGTTGCTAGAAAATATACCATAATTAAAAGCCGCAGCCGCAAATGGTGATGCTATTTTTGGCACAATTGACACTTTTTTGATTTGGCATTTAACAGGTGGTACAGCAGGGGGTTTACATATCACCGATGTCACAAATGCTAGTCGTACCTTGTTGATGAACTTGAAAACTCTGGACTGGGAAGGGGAAATATTAGAAATTATGGGTATTCCCCGGCAAATGTTACCAGAAATTCGCCCTTCCTCAGCTATTTATGGTCAAGCTACGGGTATTTTGGCAGGAGTTCCCATAGCTGCTGACTTAGGAGATCAACAAGCTGCATTAATGGGACAAACTTGTTTTCAGGTAGGTGATGCTAAAAATACCTATGGTACTGGTTGTTTTATGTTATTGAATACAGGTGAACAACCCGTATTTTCCCAACATGGTTTATTGACAACCGTAGCTTACAAATTGGGAGATGCTGCGGCGGTTTATGCTTTAGAGGGGAGTATTGCGATCGCCGGTGCTTTGGTTCAATGGTTGCGTGACAATTTGGGATTAATTCAAACCAGTGCAGAGGTAGAAGTATTAGCCAGTACAGTTACAGATAACGGTGGTGTTTATTTTGTCCCGGCTTTTTCTGGGTTATTTGCTCCCTATTGGCGCAATGATGCTAGGGGTGTAATTGTGGGGATGACTCGCTACACAAATAAAGGTCATATTGCCCGTGCGGTGTTGGAAGCTACAGCATGGCAGACTCGTGAAGTTTTAGATGCGATGAGAGAAGACGCGCAGGGAAATTTAACTGCTTTGAAGGTAGATGGGGGGATGGTGTACAACAACCTGCTGATGCAGTTTCAAAGTGATGTGTTAGGTGTGCCTGTGATTCGTCCCCAGGTAGCAGAAACTACAGCGTTAGGGGCAGCTTATGCGGCTGGGTTGGCGACTGGTTTCTGGGGGAGTTTGGAGGAGTTGTCTGAGAATTGGCTTTTAGATCAGACTTGGGAAGCGAAGATGGATACTGTGGAGAGGGAAGGTTGTTATCGACTTTGGAAGAAGGCGGTTAGTAGGACTTTTGATTGGGTATAATTAATAAAAGTTAAATATACAATACGTAAATTGGTGGTACTGATTGAAAATATGAATATATCTCACGCAAAGGCGCAAAGAAGCAAAGAATCAAAATGTTTAACCACAATATACAATCACGATACTTTATACAAAAATTTTAAAATTAAAGTGTTAATTTAAAAAGTATGATAATATACCTGTGGCATAAGATTTATCTGTAATATATCTAAATCCAAATATATGGAAATTAATGCTACACTGCAAGATTTTGCAGGATGGATAAAAGAAGTATTGCGTTATGACCTAGAGGAAACAGATGATCGATTCTTGTTTGCTCTCAACAATCATGGAATCAGTCATGAAATAGAACTCAGCAAAGATAATCTAAGTAACTGTATTCAAAATTTACAAGCAATGAATTCAGTTGAAGAAACTATTCTTGCAAATGGAAAATATTATGAGGTACTTCTCAGAGAAGAATCGCTTTTTCCAAGAGTTCGCATTAGAGTTCGTGACGATTCTCTAATGCTAGAAGATAGCGATAACTCAATAACATATTGTCTATCTAGTCCAAGTAATGAGTATCTATTATTTTTGCTTTATACAGTAGCGTCTATTACAAATCCTCGTGCTTTAGCTAATCCTATACCCAGAGCAGAGATTATGCGTAGAGCGAATGATATAGAAGATATATTTGAGTTTTTGAAACGTACAGTTTTTTCTAGATTTATTACATTGCGTCTTGAGTCAGCCCGAAATAGACCACCAGCAGAATTTGAAAAATTTAGTAGTGCTTTTTTGTTTCAGCTAAGTTACAATCTTGATGCTGCTTTAGTTCCTCAAAAGCATCTTGATGAAATTTTGAGAACAGGTAAGATATCTCAAGTTAGAAGACCAAGTCTTAGCGATATCGATCCACCGAGGCGGCACTACATTCCTGATCTCATTTATCATTATCAGTTAGCTGTAGCTGCTGATAACCCATTTCTCGAATACTTATCCTATTATCATGTCATAGAGCATTTCTTTGAAGAAGTATTTAATGAAGATTTAATTGAAAAAATTAAAAATAAAATCACTCATCCTGATTTTTCTTATAAACGCAAGAAAGATATCAGTAAACTTATCAAGGATATAAGTCGTTCATTACAAATTCGTAATGAAGAGATTACCTTCAGTGAGCAAGAAGGACTGAGATTAACAATTGAGAGATACGTAAATATTGATGATTTGCGTGACAAACTTAATAGTTACGATTCGACCCTTATCAATTATTATAAAACTTCAAAAGTTACTTTTGCTATGGCTGATGAGATAAATATAGACGATAGTAATACAACAAATATCTTCAAGAAGCTTGCAGCCAGAATTTATAAAACCCGTAATTCTATTGTGCATAGTAAAGAGTCGGATAAAGCTCGTTATATGCCATTTAAAGATGATCGAGTTCTTGTTAAAGAAATACCTTTGCTACGCTTTGTAGCAGAACAAATAATCATCAATACTTCTATACTTATTGAGTAAATTACTTATAGAAGTTGTAGACCACCTACTAAATTCTTATAATTTTTATAATTTTTATAAATTGTATTAACGAAAATATAGTACACCATTTTTTTAAGATATTGATATTCTGACAAGTCAATCAATATCTATTGTGGGTAAAGGAATCACCAAATCCAACCTTGACTAATATAGAATAAACTCGACTATACTATTACAATATGTTCTACAAAATTCCACTACTATTTACACCTCAATCAGAAGGGGGGTTCACTGTAACTTCTCCACTCTTGCCAGAATTGATTACTGAAGGGGATTCTATGGATGAAGTTTTAACTAATGTTACAGATGCCTTAGAAGCAGTTTTTGAAATGTATGAAGATTTAGGTAAAGAACTTCCCTGATTGACATTGTAATTAGTTTTGAAAAAAGATGAACACCAATAATAGATATACCTATCCATGCTTATTTTGCGGTGATAACACCAGACCCCGGACAGAAGAACATATTATTCAACACGGCTTCAAAAATTCCCGATGGGTTTTGGACACGGATGTTTGTTGTCATTGTAATACTGATATTTTCTCGCCACTTGATAAAAAACTGATTGATTTTGTTCGCACATACGTTTATCCAAACCATCCAGATATTTCTAAAAATCGTACTTTGTTTCAAGCAGGTCACTATGTTCAATTTGAGCAAAAAACTGGAATATGGCTAAGTATACGAATAGAAACTAATATTAAACCAATTATGTTTCCGCAACTTGTTTTTGTAGATAAGAATAGAATTAATTTTTATTGTAATTCTAACCAAAACTATCAACAGTTGTTTGAGCAGATTAAGCAAGACCTTGTTCAGCCTGATAAGCTTTCTCTTAAGGACTTAGTGTTTTCACAAGAAGATAAATTACTTCCTCCGATTCAGCCAGCAGTTATCAAAACTGGGGGTAGGGGTATGAACTATGTATTACGTGCCTCCTCTATTGAAAAAGTTAGGTTGCTCAAGTCGCAAATAAATAATGGTGAACTACTGAGGCAATTTGGTAAAGAATCAGAACATCTTAGCGGATCTTTAAAAAGTGAAATCCAAGCAAATTTGGTATTAAAACCGAATCTGATTAATCGTGCAATAGCTAAATCAGCAGTAAACTCTGTCTGTGCATTTTTAGGATCTCAACGCGCTCGAAATAGTGTACTTGATCCAATTAAATCATTTATTCTTGGTGATACTCAAGAGGAGGGAGAGAGATTTGTTCAACATATCTGGAAGATAAATAGAAATGATAATACTATTTCACAAAAACAGAATTTTGCAGTGCCTGGTTATCACACTGTGATACTGGCTAGTAGAGATAAAATACCAACAGTTTTGTTAATTTTATATGAACACCCATTTGCACTCATTAGGCTAACTGAAGACACAAATTTTATGGATGAGGAAGAAATTTATGCTGCCCTTATAGATTATCGATCTGGTTCACATCAAGTCTTGAATTGTCAGAATGATCCCGTTAGTTTTTATGAACGGTTTTATGTTAACAATATTCAATAACTACAAACCACTATTTTAATACAAATACTGTGCGATCGCCCTTTCTTTTCTCTCTCAATAAGCGATCGCTACATATCTAAATTACAAACCCCTCTGTACAATCTCTCGAATCTCTTTCATAAACTCAGCAGGAGTTTGAATAATTAATCCGCTTTCAATACCAACTTCCACAGTAAAATCCTTTGTATTCAGACTTAATAACCGATCAACTTTTGCTAACACAGCCGCAGCTAAAATAGGTGCATCTTTAGCTTCAATAATCCCAATCCAACGATTACTTTCTTCCGCAGTTGGATTAGGTAGAATGTCTGGATTAATAGCAGCTATTAACTGCGAGAAAATTGGTAAAGCATCAGGTAATTTTTTACTAAGATTTCGCTCACACTCTAATAAAACTTGCTCTGATATCACTAACTGAAACAAACCAATTTCCGCCATTGTTAACACAGCGCGACTAGCTCCTGTCCGTGAAGCCGCACCAGCAATCAGAATGCTAGAATCAGCAAAAACCTTACGCATTTTTATTTTCTTCTTGCCAAATTGCTTCTCGTTCTGCTACCAAACCTTGGAGTAAATCACTAAGTTCTAAATCTGCATCTTCCATCATAGCTGTAATTTGGTCTGCAATTTGAGGAACTTGAGGTTGTCTAGGAGTTAGTAAAACAACATCTCCAATTTGTAATAATGTCAACATATCACCTGTGACTAAGCTAAGATGGGTCTTTAAATCTTCTGGAATTGTAATTTTTCCCTCATTTTCTATGCGAATAGGGAAAGCCTTAATTTCCATATTGTTAGGTATATAAGTCATATCTTAGGTTTATAGATAGGGTTTGCTCATTCTACTTTTAGCACATATTTTTTAAACGAAATCTCACTACTCAATATAGCAGAATTATAAATTGAATTCATCAGATTCGTTTTCTCCGCTAAAGTGTTCAGGAAGCGATCGCCACCCTCACACTAACAATTATAATCTAAAATCAATCATAGTCTGACGATAAGCATCAGGTAAACCCGTATCAAAACATTTACCCTTCACAACATACCCAGTCATTCCCTCTTTTTTACGCAATTTCTCCAAACAAGAAGTTAACTGAAATTCACCCCGTTCTCGTAAGTTTTGATTGATACTTTCTGCCAAAAAATCAAATATCTGCGGTGTCAGTAAATATAGCCCAAACACACATAAAAACTCATCATCTCCCATCCCCTCAACCCGCAAATTCTCCCGTGCATATTCAACACTGGGTTTTTCATAAATTTGACTTAAAGAAAGCAGAGATTGATCATCATTCCAAACACCAGCTACACACCCAGCTTTATGAATAATTTCTGCTGGCATTGTCGTCAAACCCATCACACTATGATTAACTTGAGCATAAATATCTAATATTTGTCTAGCACAAGATATTTCTATATCTGACCTATAAACATGATCCCCTAACATCAACAAAAAAGGCTCATTTCCTACCCAATCTTTAGCACAAAAAACAGCATGACCATAACCTTCTTGTTCTGTTTGAATTAAGATTGTAATTTTACTTCCTAACTCTTGCAAATATTGACTATATGCTTGATTTTCTGGTGAAAGTTTAGCGAATAATTCCGGTTTTGGTGTAGATTTAAACAACTCCGTAAATATTTCTCTATCATCTGGTTGAACCATTATCCCGACTTCAGAAATTCCCGCATTTATCGCTTCTTCCACAATTGCCAAAATTACAGGTTTAGCCCTTCCATCTTTGTCAATAATTGGGAAAAGTTCTTTTTTTACAACTTTTGTAGCGGGAAATAATCTAGTACCAAATCCAGCAGCAGGAATTACAGCTTTTTTAATTTTATTTGTTAACATACGGGAGTATCCCAAATGTGTAAATTCATTTTTATCTATATCTATGGAAATAATATACCACAAGGATTAATATGATTGAACCGCAAAGGGCGCAAAGGACACAAAGGTAAGAGAATTCAAGAGATTTTTTATGGTTGCTGCGGTTATTTTTTTCAAAATAGGTCTGCTCTCTTAGTATACAGTATTTTTAGAGTAAATGAAATACAAATTTTCACATCATAGTCATATACTAAGAGAACTTTAGCTTTTCTGTTCCCTGTTCCCTATTTCCTATTCCCTTCTATAAATCGTTAATTTTAAACATTGCATTTGTGGAAAGTCACGATTAATTATATCTATAATTTTATCTTGACATTCCTTATTTTTCACAATAAACTGCGCTGTTCCATCTCCTTGAGAACCTACACCCTTACCACCATAAATATACTCTTGAATTGGTGAATTATTCAACAGTTGATGAAGAACAGGAGCAGTTAACTCTTCCCTACAAGCAGGAATGAGATATTGATCAAAATCTGCCTGTGCTTGTTTCATCAGCATACCAATTTTTTCAGCATCACCTGTTTGTAAAGCCTCAATTGCAGCTTGGGTAATTTCATAACTAATTTTACCCAAAAACTGTTGCACATTCTTTTGTAATTCATTCTCAGCAAAAGGATAACATTCATTTAATTTACTCAAAATCACCTGAGTATTTTTAGCAGCAGCAAGATCCACAATCACAAAATATAAATCTTGCGGAACTTTTAACTCAATGATTTCGGTATCATCACCATCAAAAATCATCGCAATAGGTTGATTACCATAAGCACAAGCCTGATCCATTCTCCCACATTGAGAAGGAACAGGGAACAAGTTAACAATTTTACCCAATCACCAATCACCAATCACCAATTACCAATTACCCAATATCATTAAGTAATTGTAAATGTTGCTGCACCGGAACAATAGTATTTGCAGCCATCATCCCACTTGCTGCTACAGCAGGTAAACCTATTCCAGGAAAAGTCGAATCTCCACAACACAACAACCCCGATAAAGGAGTAGTCGCACCAGGAAATAAACCCTTTCCTGCAACTATCCCAGGTCCATAACTACCATGATGACGACGTAAAAAACGCCCATGAGTAAGGGGAGTACCCACTAAACTAATTTCACAACGAGAACGAATATCAGGAATAATTCTTTCTAAAGCTTGCCACATTACTTCCGCACGTTCTTGTTTTAATAACTTATATTCTTTGCTATTTCTTTCTAAACCTTGCCAAATTTTATAAGGTTCATTTCCTGGTGTATAAACATGAATAACGTGCTTTCCTGGTGGTGCTAAAGATGAATCTAAAACGGAAGGAATAGATATTAAAACTACATTTTGTGGTGCAGTTACGCCTTTTTGCCAATCATTAACTACTATATAATGAATACCTAAATTTTCCGATAATCCTGTGGCATCAATTCCTAAATGTAAGTGCATAAAACTATCACATTCAGGTGTTTTTTCTTGTTTTTCTACATACCATTTAGGTAAAGCACCAGGGGGAATAAGTTTGAGTGTATCCCACACTGAAGCATTAGAAACAACTGCTTTACTGGCTTTAATTTCCTGACCATTTCGCAGACGTACACCCACAGCACGGTTATTTTCTACTAAAACCTGCTCGACATGGGCGTTTAAAATTAATTTACCACCATTTTTAGTCAAACCTCTGACTAAAGCATCAACTAATGCACCACTACCACCTAGAGGATAATCTAACTGCACACCAGGACGATACCAGTCTGCAAACATAAACGCTACTTCTGCGGCTATTGTCCCATTGGCGGGTAATCCTGATAACAAAAAACAAAGTAAATCTAACCAGTTACGAATAAACGGATCTGTGATCACACCATCAATGATGCTAGAAAAAGACCCTGTTAATTTAATTACATTAGCAGCCTGTTGGAGTAAAGCTGGGGCAAATTTACCCACTGTTAACACTGCTCCTAAATCATAACGTAAAGCAGCAGGAGGTAAGGCGATCGCACTTTTACCCAAAGGTGTCATAATTTCCTGGAGTTTGCGCCATTCACTTACCGCTTTATCTCCCCGTAGTTTTTGTAACACCTGACAAAACTGATCAGCACCCACTTGAGTATCAAAAATTCCTTCTGGTAAATAACAACCCCAAGTATCGTAATTAACACAAGGTAAATCTTCCCCAATAACATCTAAAACTTGACGTAGGGGGTTAGGGGAAGGGGTATAAGATAAACCAGAATATAAAGATGGTCCAGACTCAAACTTGTAACCGTTGCGTTCAAAAGCATGAGCAGCACCACCGGCGATGGAGTGACTTTCCACTACTGTGACATCAATTCCATAATGTGCCAACAGTGCAGCACAACTCAAACCGCCTATACCGCTACCAATTACAATTACTTCTGTGTTATTCATGAATCATGGTTGATAACTAGAACTGTGATTTATTGTCTATCAGCTTCAGGAAAAAGTAACTCAATTAAAGCTTCAGTTAGGCGATCGCTAGTCATCGTCAATTCATGTTTACCATGTAATAGTTCCATCATCAAATAATAAAAATTAATTGTACCAGCAATAATCCAAGCCACTGCTTCCGGGTCAGAACTTCGCAACCCCTGGCAATTTTGCAGATATTCTGTAGAAGCTGCTAAATTCGGTTTTTCAAACTCTTTGATATACAATCGCGCTAAATCGGGAAACCGTCCCGACTCTGCCACAATTAAACGGTAAAAATTCATCCTTGTGGGATCGAGATTTTCCGCAGTTAAACTTTTAGGTGCTAGTTTACGCAAACATTCTGCTGGATCTGCTGGTAAAGGTTCTGAAGCAAATACATCCTCAAATTGTTGCTTGGCAATTCTTTCCACAATAGCTGCAAACAATGCTTCCTTATTTTCAAAATAGTTATAAAGAGTTTCCTTAGATACCTTTGCTGTACTGGCAATCCGCGCCATACTTGTATCGGCATAACCACCTTTAAGAAACTCTTGCATTGCCCCTTGCAGGATTTGTTCAGCTTTGGCAGAGGTTTGATCTGGTTGTTTTGGCATTATTTAGAAAATGGTTAATAAACTAACATCTTGCACCAACACAAATTGATGTATTTTTATTTCACCGTATAATTCCAAAACCCTTGATTTACCGTTTAAAACCAATAAAAACAAGGTAGTCTTATGGCGAATCTTTTTAGATTACCTGGGTTTGTACGGA
Organism: Sphaerospermopsis kisseleviana CS-549; assembly: GCF_028329225.1. Lineage (NCBI taxonomy): Bacteria > Bacillati > Cyanobacteriota > Cyanophyceae > Nostocales > Aphanizomenonaceae > Sphaerospermopsis > Sphaerospermopsis kisseleviana. Next base: position 135,784 of record NZ_JAQMTI010000108.1, read on the forward strand.
GTGGTGCAAGATGTGAGCAGAAGGCTTTCAGATAAGTTTAACATTTTTACCGAACAGTCTAGTCTAAAATCTCTTGACAAACCAAACTGTACGGTCTAAATTAGCATTATCAACCGAACCGAACAGTCTAGTTCGTTTGAAAAATATAGAAAAAATATGCGAATCACAATTTTAACTACAGGTTCTCGCGGCGACGTGCAACCATTGATTGCTTTAGGATTGGGATTGCAACAAGCCGGACATAGTGTAAAATTAGTCACCCATCACCCCTTTCAAACAATGGTGCAAAGCTACGGATTAGACTTTGCCGCAATGGGTGGGGATGTGCAAGCATTAATGGCACAAGAAGCCGGACAGCAAATGCTCGAAGCCAGTAATCCTGTAAAATTGATTCAGAAATATGCTCAGATGGTTGCGCCATTATTAGCAGAAGCAATGGCTGATTCTTGGCAGAATTGCCAGGATAGTGATGTAATTATTGGTACTGCTTACACTATTTGGGGATTTGATATTGCCCAAAAATTGCAAATTCCCTTTATATTAGCGGCGTTAATGCCTCAAAGTCCTAACTTTGATTTTCCCTTTCCCTCCCTTCCCCAAACCTTAAAATTAGGTGGTTGGTTAAATTCCCTCACCTATCCAATATTATTGGAAGGGTTTGGTTTGGTGTTCCGTAAAGGTGTAAACCAGTTTCGAGAAAAGACTTTGCAACTAACACCTTTATCAAATTGGCAAGGATTATATGGGCGGTTACAAAAGGTAAATGTACCTTATCTTTACGGTTTTAGTCCAGTGGTAGTGCCTAAACCTGGCAACTGGTCAGAAAGATTACATATTACAGGCTATTGGTTTTTAGAACATCCTGCAAATTGGACACCACCCCAAGATTTACAAGAGTTTATCGCCGCCGGATCACCTCCGGTATATATTGGATTTGGGAGCATGACAGGGCGCGACCCCCAACAAATGACCGAAATTGCCCTAGCAGCCTTAAAAAAGACAAAACAACGGGGAATTTTATTAACTGGTTGGGGTGGAATTGCTGCAACTGACTTACCAGAAACCGTATTCAAAATAGAATCTGTTCCCCATGATTGGTTATTTCCCCGGATGGCTGCAATTGTACATCATGGAGGTGCGGGAACAAGTGCGGCGGCTTTGCGGGCTGGTGTCCCTTCTATTATCATACCCTTTTTTGGGGATCAACCCTTTTGGGGACATCGCCTTTGGCAGTTGGGTGTTAGTTCTGAACCCATTCCTAAAGCTGCTTTAACTGTGGATAAATTAGCCCAGGCAATTACTACCGCAGTTAATCATACTCAAATGCGACCACAGGCTAAATTTATTGGTGAACAAATTCGCTTAGAAAATGGTGTGAAGCAAGCAGTGGCAGTTTTTAATCAACACTTTCCTCAACAGCAAGCATTTTTGCAAATGATATAACTATTTCAACAATAATTTCACTGCGCTGATGATTACTTCTGGTTGATCAATCCAAACAAAATGACCGCTTTTTTCTGCATTAATTTGAATGCAGTTATTTGATAAATTGAGTAATTCTAAATGAATGCGTTCGCGTAATTTATTCGCTGCTTTCAAAGGTAGAAAAGCAGTAAGGAGAGAAGGTTTAAAAAATGACTGAGCTTTAATACTAACAATAGGCAAATTTTTGAAATCATTAGCACAGCGTAATTGACGACCACTAGCAGCCAAACCCATAATTTCCTGGGTCATAGTCAGCCAATGTTTAGGACGACAAAAGGAGCGTTTAACTAATTGCAAAGATGAACCTGAACAATTACGTAATTCTGGCTTAATCAATTCAAACACCCCGATTTTATTCATCACTCTAATTAACCCGAAACTAGAACCAAAAATAGACATTAAAAACCCAGAAATAAAAAATAATTGTAGTCCTTTAAGAGCAAAGGACATTTGCAGCATCCCAGATTCATGTAAACCATCAGTTAATACCATTCCCATCACTTTTTCGGGAAAAAGATGGGCATAAAGACGCATATTATAACTACCAAAAGAATTACCAACCAAAATATAGGGCGGTTCTAGTCCTGCACAAGTTAACATTTGCTCAAGTTCAGCTACAATTTGCTTACTGGTACGGGGATAAGGACTAATATCACTCCAACCAAAACCAGCCCGATCATAAATACAAACCCGTGAAATTTTGGCTAATTCTTCCAGTAATAAATAACCTTCAACTCCTCCTAAACTGTGGTCTACCACAATAGTTGGAGAACCTTCACCAGCAGTAACATAATGTAAATAGTAGCCTCCCACATCCACCCTTTGACCTGGTGGGGGTGTGCGGTCTTCTAACCAACAAGCAATTATTTGATATAAAGTAGTAGAGATAAAAATCAGTATTTTGAGAATTTCTGGATAGAACAAGTTTAAATTTATGAGAATAAAATGTAGGTTTTCCACATCAAACATTTTTTTGCTTTAATAGAGTAATAATTATTATGCTGCTACAGCGGGAGTCATATCAATTCCGGTTAGATCGGTATTAAGTAGTTGTGCCAAATAAATTTCATATTTAAAAGAGGGAACATGAAGGATCAGGAAGTAAGGAATACAGAGATTTTTGTTTTCAATAACTATGTGCAATTAATTTTGCTCTGCCATCCTGTATTACCTACAGATAAAACTATAGGATTATCACGTATCGGAACATAGTTAGGTTCTTGATATAGCGATCCTATTTGACCAAATTTTCACATAATTTATGGATTTATTTGACCAACATTTGATTCAAATAACAGAAACAGAAGCACCACTAGCAGCACGAATGCGTCCCCGAACTCTAGACGAATTTATTGGTCAAGACCATATCATCGGGCCAGGACGACTCCTGCGACGTGCTATTAGTTTAGACCAACTATCATCATTAATTTTTTACGGTCCACCAGGAACTGGTAAAACAACACTTGCCCGTGTAATTGCTAACACCACCCGCGCTGATTTTATTGCCATTAACGCCGTACTTTCTGGAGTAAAAGAAATTCGTGCAGCCATTGAAACAGCCCAAGAACAGCGCAAATACCACAACCAAAAAACAATTCTGTTTGTAGATGAAGTTCATCGTTTTAATAAATCCCAACAAGATGCCCTACTACCTTGGGTAGAAAATGGTACAGTCATCTTAATCGGAGCAACAACAGAAAATCCTTACTTTGAAGTTAATAAAGCACTCGTTAGTCGTTCACGTATTTTTCAACTAAAACCACTCAACGAGCAAGACTTATATCGTGTAGTTGAACAAACATTAAATGATAAACAGCGTGGTTATGGAAACTTAGCAATCAAAATAGACCCTGATGCTTTGGCTCATCTGATTAATGTTGCTAACGGCGATGCTCGTTCATTATTAAACGCTTTGGAATTAGCAGTAGAAACAACACCATTAACCATTGAAGATTCACCATTCACCGCTAAAACTCAACAGTCAATAACACCATTAACTGTTGAAGATTTACCATTCACCCCGAAAACTCAACATTCAACAACACCATTAACCGTTGAAGATTTACCATTCACCGCTAAAACTCAACAATCAACAACACCATTAACTGTTGAAGAGTCACCATTCACCCCGAAAACTCAACAGTCAACATCAGCCAATACCACAGGTGTTATTCATATCACATTAGCAGTTGCAGAAGAATCCATTCAACAACGAGCCGTTTTATACGACAAAGAAGGTGATGTTCATTTCGATACTATCAGTGCCTTCATTAAAAGCTTACGTGGTTCTGACCCAGATGCAGCATTATACTGGTTAGCAAAAATGGTTTACGCCGGCGAAGACCCACGTTTTATCTTCCGGCGGATGTTGATTTTAGCCAGTGAAGATGTGGGACTAGCTGACCCCCAGGCTGTAGTTGTCGTCAATTCTTGTGCAGAAGCATTTGACCGTGTAGGAATGCCAGAAGGACGTTATCATTTAGCTCAAGCAGCCCTTTATTTAGCAACTGCGCCTAAGTCCAACAGTATCATGGGCTTCTTCGACGCTTTAGCAGCAGTTGAGCAGGAACGAGAAGCAGAAGTTCCCACCCACCTTAAAGATGCCAATCGAGATCAAAAAGGTTTTGGGCATGGAGCGGGCTATCTTTATCCTCACGCTTATCGTGACCATTGGGTAGCGCAACAATATCTGCCAGCCAGTTTGCAAGGACAGGTATTTTACCAACCATCAACCCAAGGTTTTGAGGGAGAAATTAACGTACAGGTAGCACGTCGCCGTGAAGCTCAACTTGCAGCTATGGTGTCCGGCTTAGGTATTGAGCCAATAGAAATCCTCACCTACAGCAATATAGATGCAGCTTCAGAACGATGGTTGCAACGCACACAAATAGGCACACAGTTAGCAAATGTCAGAGAGCGCATTTTCACCATCGCTCAATTACAGCGTCATCATGTCGTTTTAGACATCAATGCAGGTACTGGTTTACTGACCTGGGAAGCAGTCCGCCATGTCCCAGAAGGTGGAGTTTATGCTTGTGTTCGCAGTGAAAGCGATGCCCAAGCTTTACGTGAACAAGCTGCGACGTTGGAAGAAATCAGACGACCAATAGTAGTTACTGCAAAGATAACAGAGTTACCTGCTGTATTAGCTTCTCAAGCGTTAGGTGTAAATTTTGATTATATAATTGGTCGAAATGCGTTAGTAAACGAGCCTGATAAAAACACTGCTGCTCAAATTTTAGCTCAAATCCTACCCCAGACAGGAAAAATTGTACTGGCAGAGACTGTACCAAGGCATACACAAAGACTTTATCGTTTGCTAGACGAGCAAAAGCTAGGTGCTAAGTTATACGCTCGCTTAGTAGCGGCAGAGGAAGCAATTTATACTAATTCTTCCGACCCAATGCTGAATTGGAACGCTGAGGATTTGCGAACGTCTTTTGAAGTAGCAGGTTTGAAAGTGGAAGTGGTGCTGGAGCAGAGTTCAACTTTAATGCACATTACATCAGCTTTTCTCAATAGATTGTTCACTTCCAATGCAAACCGACCAAGTTATTTAGATCGTTTAGCTTTGACTCTGACACCACAGGAATTAAAAGCTATAAAGGATATATTCACCCAGCGTTTGCTCAACCAAACAGTCAATTGGGAAAGTAGTATTGCATTTGTACAGGCTTGGCAAAAGTTATGATAAGTAAGCTGAAGGAGAATTTGTAACATTAATTTAGAATTTGGTAGAACAGCAATCACTTTCAGTTTTTGATTTGGTAAAAGATATGAAATTATCAGATTTATCACCAGAAACATTAGAAAAAATCAGACTGGTTAGGTGGGATAGAATTATTGAAAAACACGAAGGTCCAGAAGATTGGTCATCGGTTTTGCAATATGAAGAACCGGAATTTATGGAAATTGATGGAGATCCAGTATTATTACCTGTAGATAAATCTCATCACCCCAATATTTCCATAATCCGTTCCATTTGGGCTGAAGATAAAAAATCACTCACACTATTTTTATCGGATACCACCTATGAAGATGATCCCTTCTTTTCTGGCTTTATGGCAGTGTGTGACCGCCTGAAAAATGAAAACTTCCTTCTAGCAATTTTGTATCATGAATGGTTCATTATTGAAAGACCAGAAATTTTTGATTAATTGACAATTGTTTCGTTTCATTCAGGATTTAAAACCTCGCCTTTCAAGTACATTTAATATTATGACGGAAGTAAACAACGACATTACTGGAAGTATTACAATCACAGTACAACCTCAAGAAAATGGACAGTACATTTGCCAGATGTCATCGTCTTTGGATGATACCAGACAGAATTGGCAATGTTATGGTCAAACAAAAGAACACGCCATCGCCATTGCCTTAGAACAACTAGCTGATGAGTATCGCCGAATAGCGGAAGAAAGACAAAATATAGATTGGGAAACAGTAGAGCGTTCAGACTCTGGAGAAACAATTTCCAAGCATTATCATGTCATTCTGCACTACGAACGCATTGCTGAAGAAGAATCGAAGTTTGAGGCAATGCACAATACAATTATGGGAAATACGGTGGTGGAGAATGCTAAAATCACCGTGATTGAGATTGATCAAAGTATACCCATTGATCCATTAACCCGCTCTTGGGATTGATTGACTATGTTAATTGATACAGCAAATTCAAGGTTTATAAGGTACAGTAGATTGAACTTCAAGTTTTAAAACTACCTTCTAAAATTGTTGTACCTCATTTACTCCAAAATTGCTGTAATTGACAATTTTTTCATTCAAGTTTAAAGTCTCCTCTTTCAAAGAGAAAAAAAGAGAAAATTTCCTATTACACAATCCTCTCACGAATGAGCCAGAGGTAATTGTCTATTGTTGAAAGAACTAAATAAATTTATTAAACTGTAGTGTATTTAATTCAGATAAAACCAAGTAGCAAGATGCAGCGACTGCAATAACTAGATGTTTTTGGATTATCCAATGTAGCCGCACATCAGCTGATTTAGCCATTCCCAAGACCATACAGGTAACAATTTTGTAGACAAAATAAATCATGAAACAGATGAAAACTCTAGCAGCAAAATTCTTTTTTGGCATGGTTGTAGTAGGAATTTCTGCTTGCAACTTAGCAACAACTGAGTCTGCAAACCCTAACAATCAACAAACACAAACAGCCCAACAAGTCAGCCAACAAACAGCTACTAACAATCAAGCCTGTACCTTAGTAGAAAATGGCTTTGGTTCACAAGGACAGGTAAAACTACGGGTAGAAGAAGTAGTAACAGGTCTAGAAGTTCCCTGGGGAATAGCTTTTCTCCCCAATCAAGATATGTTAGTTACCGAACGACCGGGACGAGTTCGCCTTGTACGCAATGGTCAACTGATTCCCCAACCAGTAGCTACTATTAATGTTACAGAAAGCGGTGAAGATGGTTTGCTCGGTATTGCCACCCATCCCAACTTTGCCGAAAACCGATTTTTTTACATTTATTACACAGCTGATAAAAATGGATCACAAGTTAATCGTGTGGAACGATGGCGACTGTCTCAGAACGGACTTACTGCTTCCCCGGATCAAGTAATTGTTGATAATATTCCCGTAGCGCAATTTCATAACGGTGGTCGTATTCGCTTTGGACCAGATGGAATGCTTTACATTGGCACAGGTGATGCCAGAGAACCGCAAATTTCCCAGGATGTTAATAGCCTTGCTGGTAAAATTTTGCGTGTGACACCTGACGGACAAGTGCCACCAGATAATCCGTTTGCCGGGAGTCCTGTCTATATCACTGGGATTCGCAACACTCAAGGGTTTGATTGGCTGGATAAATCAACACTATGGGTGACAGATCACGGACCTAGTGGGGATTTGGGAAGAAGGGGTCACGATGAACTCAGTTTAGCAAAAGCAGGAGACAACTTGGGCTGGCCTACCATCTACCGTTGTGAATCACAGAAAGGAATGGTTACTCCGTCAATTGTTTGGCGTGAAGCTTTGCCTCCTGGTGGTGCAGTAATTTATACAGGCAATTCTCTTCCTGAATGGAAAGGGAGCTTAATAATTGCCACTCTTCGTTCTCAACACTTGCAGCGCGTTGTTTTCAACCCCCAATCTCCCCAAAAAATTGAACGTCATGAGGTGTATTTGCAAGGCCAATATGGACGGCTGCGAGAAGCAATTATGGGGACAGATGGTGAATTATATGTCACTACCAGTAATTGTGATGGCAGGGGAAATTGTCCTCCACAGAGGGATAAAATTCTCCGTATTACTCGTTAAGTTCATGCGATCGCAAGGAATAGGATTTTGCGTAGGTTTTGTTTATACCCCAAAGCTTCCCATATCTTCCCAGTTTGTGTGTAAAATTCTGGAAACCTAGCTTCAGCTTGTGAAGTCCTAGATAATAATGTAAACACTACACAAATTCAGGTAACGATTATGTAATCCCTTGGCTCAATCAAATTCTCATTTATCGCGAATGGTAGCAACCTTTAAACATACCTATTCGTGAAGATTCCCTACGCAATGATTTTGATTGTAGTCACCAAGGTATAAAAGTCATGTCACAAATTTATAAATATCCGCGTACCCCTCATATTCAGGGTTCGCGATCGCAACCTGGGGATGAAGACCTAGATAATGTTCCTTTTGCAACTATTCAAGAACAGCATCTAGTCATTGAAGAAAAAGTTGATGGTGCAAATGCAGCTATCAGTTTTACGGCTGATGGACAACTCAAACTGCAAAGCCGGGGACATTATTTAACAGGTGGAGGCAGAGAAAAGCATTTTAACCTGTTTAAACAATGGGCGCATACCCACAGCAGAGAATTTTGGGAAGTTTTGGGTAGTCGTTTTATTCTCTTTGGGGAATGGCTATATGCCAAGCACACAGTTTTTTATGATGCTTTACCCCACTACTTTTTAGAATACGACCTTCTGGACTTAGAAACCCAAGTATTTCTTAGCACTAAACGCCGTCAACAGCTATTAGCAGGATTACCACTGGTTTCTGTTCCTGTGTTGTTTACAGGCAAACTGCAATCTTACCAGCAAATGTTGGGGTTATTGGCTAAATCTCATTATCAAACCCCGGCATATTTAGAAAATTTTGCCCAAGCTTGTCAACAACAAGGATTAAATGTAGAACTTGCCCTCAAACAAACTGATCAAAGTGGTTTGATGGAAGGTTTGTACATCAAAGTTGAACCAGGGGATACGGTGACAGCACGTTATAAATATGTGCGTTCTAGCTTTTTGACTACTATTTTACAATCTGAAAGTCATTGGCTTAACCGTCCTATTATCCCTAATCTGCTGCGTCCAAATGTGGATTTATTTAGTTAGTTCATGTCTTAACCAAGGTAGAAGGCAGAAGGCAGAAGGCAGGAGGTTAATTTGACCAAAAAAATTTTAGATTTTAGATTTTGGATTTTAGATTGAAATCAAAGTCTAAAATCTAAAAATAAGGTTTCAGTCCTCTCCATTTATGGAGAAAAATACAAATTTTTTCGCCTTCAATCCTCTTCTTTAAAGGAAAGGATAATCCAAAATACTCGCTGCGCTGCGTATGCTTCGCTAACGTCAATCCAAAATCCAAAATTGATTGACTGATATCTTGCACTAATAAAAATTGATGCAATTTCATTGCACCGTATAATCCCAAACACCCTAATTTACTCTTTAAAACCAATAAAAATAAGGTGGTCTTATGGCGTTTTTAAATCATTTGGGTTTGTACCCAGAGGTGCAAGATATGAACATCTAACGGGGGTAGTATACGCTCACTCCTGCAACAAAATTGTGGCGAATTGATATTAGCCACTATTAGATAAATGGAGGATAAAGATATGAATTGGACTTTTCCCTATTGTCCAGATGCAAACAATAGGACAATAAATTGGCAAGCATTAGAAACAGAATTTGATTGGTTGAAATTGCTGGCTGAATGTCCCCAAGATCCCCGTTATCATGGGGAAGGTAATGTACTCATTCATACAAAATTAGTCTGTGAAGCATTGGTAGCATTACCAGAATGGCGGACATTACCAGCTAAAGAACGCTCAGTGTTATTTGCGGCGGCTTTGCTGCATGATGTGGCTAAACCTGCTGCCACCCAAATAGAAAGCGATGGTGCTATCTCCTCTAAAGGTCATGTCCTCCAAGGTGCAAAGATGGCGCAGCAAATTCTTTGGGATTTGCAAGTTCCATTTCGGGAACGGGAGGCGGTGGTGGCTTTGGTAAAATACGGTAGTTTACCTCTGTGGTTTTGGGACAAACCCAACCCGGAAAAAGCAGTAATTAAAACCAGTCAAATCATCCGTTGTGATCTGTTGAGTTTATTAGCTGAAGCTGATGTCCGGGGGCGATATTGTGATGACCAAGCCCAATTATTGGAACGAATCGCTTTTTTTCGGGAATTTTGCCAAGAAAATCAATGTTTTCACCAGTCGCGTATTTTCCCCTCAGACCATAGTCGGTTTATTTATTTTCAAAAGGAAAATGGCCACCCAGACTATGTAGCTTATGATGATACCCGCTTGCAAGTGGTGATGATGTCGGGATTACCGGGTGCAGGGAAAGATACTTGGATTCAAGAAAATCTCTCTGACTGGACTGTAATTTCTTTAGATGAACTCAGAAAAACTCTGAAGATTTCACCTGAAGAAGACCAAGGTGCGGTGATCAATGCGGCGAAGGCTTTAGCTAAAGATTATCTGCGAACCGGACAATCTTTTGTTTGGAATGCTACTAATATTAGTCGTCAATTGCGGAGTTCATTGATACGTCAGTTTGTTAATTATCAAGGGAAAATTCGCATTGTTTATTTAGAAACTTCTTGGGAGGAGTTGCTGCAAAGAAACCGCGATCGCACTGCTAAATTACCAGAAAAGGTACTTTATAAATTGAGGAATCGGTTAGAAGTACCGGATATTACTGAAGCACAAACTGTAGATTGGATAGTGCATTGAACCAGCTAAATTACAACGACCAAAACCTTTCTCCTGCGTGAGATTAACATTTTTATAAAATCTCCGACCCCCCGGATAAGGGACTTCTAGAAATTAAATTATCCAATTTTGAGAGCGAAGATGAGTATAGAATTTTTCTTCCCCTGCCTCCCCTGCACCCCCTGCTTCCCCTGCTGACTCAACGAATGGATATTTTTTTATTTGGAAGTCCCTAAATTGGCTGATTCATCTTTCCCTTCGCATTTATGCAACACCTGGGTTTCTAACATGGCATAACATCATCAAGTTTAAGTTGCAAATTGGGAAATAGTCCAGAAACAATTATATCTCCTAAACGATATTTTTGCTGTTGATATACGCCATTCACTAATTGACAGACTGTGAAAGTAGGTTGTTTAGGACTACCAATAAATTGCAGTCCACCTAAACCACGAAAATCAACAATCCAATATTCTCGTATTTCCAGAAAAGCATATTCTTCTACTTTTCTAGCATAATCATCTTGCCAATTACTACTCACTACTTCAGCAACTAACTTAATAGTATTACCATTACAGATAATAGGTTCTTTTTGCCACAGTGGTTCTTGGCTGAGTGTTGCTTTATCTAAAACAATAACATCTGGACGGAGTGCTGTTGCTTGAGCAGCAGGTGGTTTAATTAAACAAGTTTTGGGAATCAACCAGTTGAAATTACCAAGAAGAATTTCTGTACAGATTCTACCAGCAATGTTTCCAGCAACTTCTTCATGGGGTCCTGTGGGTTCCATGTCACGTAATTCTCCGTCAATAAGTTCGTAACGGGGGTTGTCTCCATACTCAACTAAAAATTGCTCGAAAGTAAGGAGTTTGGGAGGACTATAAGTCATAAATTTATACGGTAGCAGGAAGTTATAGCAGAAGTCAGGAGTCAGGAGTCAGTAGTAAAACTCTTTTGTAGTAATAGTTTCATGATTAATTGATGTCCTAACTACTCTGTCTACGGCTATATTTTATTTTAACAAAAGGTGAAAATAGCTTTCTCATACGGGAGCATCCCAATTTTGAAAAAATAACCGCAGCAACACTAAAAAACCTTTGTAAGTCTCTTACCTTTGTGTCCTTTGCGCCCTTTGCGGTTCAATCATATCAAGGTCTTAAATCATTTTGACCTTAGATAAAAATAAATTTACACATTTGGGATGCTCCCTTCTCATACTGCCAGGTTTTTCCAAAACTAAATATACATAGGTTTTTTAAACTAGATTTAGCATAACAAGTACCGAAGAAGCCCTAAATTAAACTTTGGTTTTTCGTTTTTACCCGTTGATAAAATTCCTCCATTGTGTCAATAAACGAATTATCTTTATGCCAAAAAGCCGGAAAATCTCCTTGTTTCTTAACAAGAATTGCGGAAACACCACTAGAAGTTGGTACTTCTATAGTTTGAGGTAAACGCTTTTTCCCTAACCAAAATTCCCGTACACTTGGCTTTTCACTAACATATTGTTTTTCTAGCTTGGTATAAAACGAAGTAGAAGATTCTAAGCAAATTTCTTGGGTGTTCAATTCCTGTGCTAGTGCTTTACCTAAGTTAGAATTAGCTAGTTTAGTCTGAAGTTCCTGTTTTGATAAACCACGTAGTTCAAATAATAGAAATGGGTTATTATCTAATTGGGAAGCAACTAAATAATAAACTCCAGCAATGTGTTTACAGGGGTTAGCATAATCTGGACAGGAACATTTAGTTTTAAAATCCTTACTACTATGAGGTAATAAGTGTAATCCCAGTTCCTGAAAAGTATCTTCTATATTCTCTGGAACTTCATTTAGTAACAACCTAGAAACAATACTCGCTTTAGATGATAGCTGATCAATAGCTTCATTCCAACTACTTTTAGCGATCGCTTTAATTTCAATAGAAATATTGTAAGTCGGTTCTTTATACACGCTAAAGTAAGGATTAATTGAACCTTTGACTCTGGCAGTTATATGATTTTGTTCGATTTCAAAATTTAAAACTTTCCCATTATTGGCATAGGAACGACCTCTTTGCAGGCGACTATCATCAGTAAAATTTTCTAATGCTTGAATAAAGCGATCGCCCCACCATGTCCGACTGAATTTAACCATAACAAGTACCTGAATAAAATTAATTTAACATTTTCAGAACAAACAAAAATCTCTGTACTTCTTATCTGTTTCCTGTTCCCTCTCCTAAATATACAATTTATTTACAACTACTTATTTTACTCCAAAATTGCACTTTTATTTAAAGCAATCAGTTGTTTAAATGCCTCGTTATCTAACTCCGTTAACCAAGATTCATCATTGCCAACCACCGCAGCAGACAGTTTTTTCTTATCTTCTATCATTTGGTCTATTTTCTCTTCTAAAGTACCAATCGCCACAAATTTATGCACAAACACATTCTTTTTCTGCCCAATCCGAAAAGCTCTATCTGTGGCTTGATTTTCAACTGCTGGATTCCACCATCTATCAAAATGAAAAATGTGATTCGCTTTAGTTAAAGTGATACCTACACCACCTGCTTTTAGTGATAGAATAAACACAGATGCTTCTGTATCCGGGTCTTGAAATTCAGTAATCATCTGTTCCCGACGTTGGCTACTTGTGCCACCATGCAGATAGTAAGTGTTACAATGTAAATTATGTTTGATGTGTTTCTCAATTTGTTCGCAAACTTCCGTAAAATGACTAAATATTAGCAAACTTTCACCTTCAGAAACAGCTTCATCTACCATTTCTACTAAGCGACTGAGTTTGTGAGAACGTTCTGTAGAAAATTCGCTGTTATCTTGTAAAAATTGAGCAGGATGATTACAAATCTGCTTTAATTTCATCAAAGTTGAAAGGATTAAACCTTTGCGTTGAATTCCTTCTGCTGTTTGTAATTTCTCTTCTACATCTTTGACGACTACTTCATACAATGAAGCTTGTTCTTTAGTCAGATTGGTGTAGAGTTTTTGTTCAACTTTATCTGGTAAATCGTTAATAATAGATTTATCAGTTTTGACTCGCCGTAAAATTAAAGGTTCAACTAATTTTTTGAGAGTGCTTGATTTGACTCTATCGTTATCTTTTTGAATAGGGACTTCAAAAGATTTGCGAAACTGTGCTTCTTTACCTAAGTAACCAGGATTCAAAAAATTAAAAATTGACCATAAATCTAACAAACGGTTTTCAACAGGAGTTCCTGTTAAAGCTAGTCGGTGTTTAGCTGCAAGTTTGAGAATAGCTTTGGTTTGTGCAGCTTTAGGATTTTTGATATTTTGTGCTTCATCTAAAACAATTCTTTGCCACTCTATACTTTGCAGTAGTTTTTCATCTTTGCGTGCTAGGGTAAAAGAGGTAATGATTACATCATACTGCTGACAAGCGGTTTTGAATTCAGGAACAGTTTGTAGGCGATCGCTCCCATGATGTACCATACTCTGAAGATGCGGTGCAAATTTAGCAATTTCCTTTTGCCAGTTACCAACTACAGATGTCGGTGCAATTAATAATGTTGGTAACACAGATGTTTGAGAACGGTTGACATTCTCTCCATCTCTCCCATTTCCTCTATCTTCTTTATCCTTCTTGTTTCTCTCATCTTCCGATGTTCCTATCTCCCTCTCAAAAGGAAGTGACTCTCTCTCCTGAACAAGTCTAGCAATTACCTGTACCGACTTCCCTAAACCCATATCATCTGCTAAACAACCATTTAAACCCAACCGTTCCAAATATTCTAACCAAGCCACACCACGCTTTTGATATTCTCGCAGATTACCTTGCAAATTTAATTGGTCAGAAATTGGTTCTAATCTACTTTTATCTTGTAGTTTCACCATCATATCTGACAAAATTTCATCATGTTCAATATCCCAATCTTCCCCAGCTTCCGCATTCCGTTGTAGAAATTCCAAGACAGACATCTCTGGTTTTTCTTCACCTTGAGATTGCCAAAATTCTAACAATTGCTGCATTTTATCACGGTCTAATTCCATCCATTGACCGCGAAAATGCACTAAGGGAGCTTTAGCATTAATTAATTGTTCCCATTCTTGTTTAGTAACAACTTCCTCACCAATTGCTAATTCATATTCATATTGCACCAAAGAATTTAAACCAAAATAACTTTTGTTTTCTCCCTTAGTTGCAGAACGACTGTTACCGGAAGCTTTGAGTCGCAGTTTAGCACGACGACGACCAGCAGGAGTATACCAAGCAGGAACAGTAACTTTAAAACCTGCATCTTCTAACACCCAAGCACTTTCTTGTAAAAATGCAAATGCTGATTCTAATGAAAGTTGCATTCCTATAGGAGTATCTGTTTCTAATCCTTGCCATAATTGAGGATACATCCGCGCTGCGTATCCTAAATTTAACAACAAATTAGTTTCAAAGTTTTCACCAAACAGACTCTGAATTGAAGATTGAACATTCGTTGCTGGGTATCTGTTATTCTCCCCATCTTTCCCAGTCCCCAATCCCCAATCCCCAATCCCTTTTTTCATTGGCCAATAATCTGCCAAAGCTAACTTTAAAGAAGGGTCTTGTTTACTAGACACCAAAAACTGCATTTCCCAGTTGTCTATTTGTTCAGCAGGAGGAGAATTTAATTGAAAACACAGATAAAAAGGTAATTCTGATTGGGAGCGAGTAATTTTACTTTTCCAAAGTTGCCATTGTTTGTATTCTTCTAAGGTTACATTCGTTGTGCGGGGATTATGCTGTTGCGAATAAAAACAATAGTAAACTAAGGAATCTGTAATTTGTTTATCAAAAGCAATGGTTGAGGGTGTATGATTAACTATGTTATTGAGGATAGATTCAGAAAAGTGGCGTAATAGGGTTTCTTCATCAAAAAAATCAATATTTTCATTCTTTGTGGCTGAACCAGCTACACAAATCAATGGCATATATTCAATATATTTCTGAATATTAGCTTCATACTGTTCAGAAATAATTTCCCACCCAGTATAAATTTCAAAAGCAGTTGGAATCGGTTTTTTAGTTTTACTTTTACTTTTGGTTTGAGCGGATTCCAATTGGCGATATTTGAGAGTCGGGATATATTGGTGTTTGAGAATGATTTGCTTGAATGATTGGGTATAGTGATACCAAAATAATAAATCAGAACCGAGTTGAATTTCGCTCAGGTTATTGATTGCTAAAAAATGAATATCGTTAAGCAGTCTAATAATATTAATACCTGGTGTATTACTTTTAAGAGAAGTTAATGTTTGATAACAATCTACTTGCCAATATTGAAATTCTGTGTATTCTTCCGGTGTTTCTATTTCTAGATACTTGATTAATTCTGGGGAGGGTAAAGGTTGATTATCGGCGGTTGGCAGCGCAAAATATTTAGCAGATATGCGTTCTTTTAATATGGGTAATGGTTCTTTGATTCCTAATTCCTGAACTAAAAATTGCAATAATTCATCTTTGGAGAGATGTCCAGGATGAATCTGTTGTTTAGAATTGCGTTTGTTTTTTAGTACAGGCGTTTCTACCCACAGATAAAATGAACCTGACTGAATAAAGTCGGTTTCTGTGTTAGGTATCCAGGTGCCATGAAGGATTTTCATAGCTTTGTTCTCATCATTTATGGAGATAAACTTTAATATTTAGCATACATGAATTTGGTGAGAATATAACAACCAAAAATTACAATTTGTATACTTATAGAAGATGAGTATTAAAAACGGCTGTTTCCAAACTAGGATATTTAGTGATTAAGTATAATACCAAATTAATATGAAGTTGCATAGAATAAGATGTCAAGAATAATTAACCGCAGATGTACGCAGATGACCGCAGATAAATACGGATAATTAAATTTCTTCCTTCATTCTGTGCAGTATTATGGGGTTTCTAGGATGACTAACTTAACCTATAACCAAGCAAGTTTTATTAAGGATGATGTTTCTATCAGGTTAAATAATTTAAGTAATCACTTAAAACAGATTCAGAGATTATCAGAAGATCATGATAATAATGAAGTAGTCAGAACTCTGATTAAAGAGACAATGTATTTTATAGAGTGGATTGCCCCTGATGTAGAATTTGATCATGCTTTTGAGTTAGCAAATTTAGGAAGATTTCTAACTCGTTGGTTATTTAATGTAGAAGCCTGGAGTTACACAGAAACTAAAAATCAATTTACTAAGGAATTAGAGAACTGGAATAATAGAATGTTACAAATGTCAAAATTACTAGCTGCTTAACATTATGACTCAACCACCATTACCTCAACCAAAATTAGAACCTACTGGAATTACCTTTGACCAATATGTAGAATTCACGCCCCAAAAATTAGAATTGAGTAACGGATACATGGGATACGGTGGACAAAACCAGCTTGGGTTTCATTTAGCAGTGCTTACAAATATGGGATTATTAAAAGCAGCCCAGCACACCAATTTAGCATTGTGGGTAGAAGCCCTGGACTTTGTAGTAAGAGAAAAACTAGCAAAAGTTGATGCTCCCCCAGAAGTAGCAGAAGCAATGTTAAATAGATTCAATCAGGCAATGTTAGACCTGGAGACAGTGATAGATTATTTGGAACAATAATTTATAACGGCATGAATAATCCCCTGAATATATTGTAACCTTTGTTTAAGATAATCAGAATTCCCCTTGATGTTCAAATTTTGATAAGAGTCTTCAACTTCTATTTTCGGCAATGTTTAGCAAGATGGGATTTGATTTAGGTTGTGTTCTTCTCCTGATGGATTAAATTTCGTTTTGGTTTCTTGGGCTTGCACGTTCATGTTTGATTGCTATATTTTATTAACAGTTTAAAAACCTAACTTATGGCAGACTTGAGTGGTATGTGGTTGGGAACTTACTGGCAAGAGGGAAACCCGACTCGGTTTGAAGCAACTTTTATTCAATCTGGTAATACATTGACTGGTAATATCCTTGACGACAGTTATCTGGGAGAAGCCCGGTTAAGTGGTGAAGTAATTGGCCGACGGGTGCAATTTACTAAAAAATATTTGCTCCACAAACAAACACCAGTAAATTATCAGGGTACTGTATCCGAAAATGATGATTTCATGCAGGGAACATGGGATTTAGGTATCTTTGGTTCTGGAAACTGGGAAGCTCATCGCAGTGGTGATAACCTGAATCTAGAACTTAAAAATCGCTTAGAAAAGCGAGTTCCAGTGTCAGTTTGATGTAGGGTGATGCCTACGGTGAACGATGCGATCGCTAATTTTGAATCGCTAATTTTGAATCGCTAATTTTGAATCGCTAATTTTGAATCGCTAACTTTACCCTAAAAATGTCAACTAACAGAATTTGGTAATTAATCTTGGAATCAGAGGTATTCAGTAACTTCCTATTAGTCAGATTTAGCGATCGCCAAACAATGATTAAATATTATCTTGTTTATTTTGAAGAGTAAATTAAAAATGAAAGCAAAAATCAGAGATACAGAAATCTATTTTGATATTGACGGTTGTGGTTTAGCAGTTGAAGAACAGGGAATACGTGAAAAACCTGTTGCTTTCATCATTCATGGTGGACCTGGAGTAGACCACACCAGTTATAAACCCTGCTTTTCTCCCCTCAGTCATCATTTACAAATGGTCTATTTTGATCATCGGGGTCAGGGAAGGTCAGCCCGTGGACTAAAAGAAACCTATACCCTAGAAAATAACGTTGACGACATGGAAGCATTACGTCAATATTTGGGGTTAGAAAAAATTATTTTAATTGGTTCTTCCTATGGGGGTATGGTTGCTCTTTCCTATGCTATCAAATATCCACAAAATGTTTCTCATTTAATAGTAATTGCCACAACAGCAAGTTCTCGTTTTTTACAACGCGCTCAAGAAATTTTAGCACAAAGAGGAAACCCAGAACAAAAAGCGATCTCTCTAAAACTTTGGGCAGGTAATTTTGAAAACGAAGAACAGCTACGGCAATTTTTTAAAATCATGAATCCAATGTATTGCCAAAGCAATAACCGGAAAACAAATTCCCCAGACTCAGACCAAACTATCCTCTCAGTTGATGCCATTAACATTGCCTTTAGTGGCTTTTTAAGAAACTATAATATTCTCAACGAATTACCTAAAATTACCTCACCAACACTTGTAATTGCCGGAAGACATGACTGGATCTGTCCCCCAGAATTTTCTGAAGAAATTGCCCAAGCTATTCCTAACGCCCATTTGAAAATATTTGAAAATAGCGGTCATTTGATCCGCGTTGATGAACCCCAATTACTCTTAGATGAAATTATTAATTTTCTCACTATCAGCATTTAAAATTTGAGGAAATAGCTAATTAATGATAAATTACTCCGTTGCCATCAAAACACTTAAACAAGACCCTATTTTAGCAGATGTCATATTGCAGATAGGAGAATGCAGACTAAACCAGGTACAACAAACCGGAGATTTATTTTATTGTTTATCTCGCGCTATCATTTATCAGCAACTTTCAGGAAAAGCAGCAGCAGCTATTCACCAGAGATTTTTACAACTTTATCATAATTCATTAACAGCTAATGATATTCTCAATACACCCGATGATATTTTACGTTCTGTGGGTATTTCCCGTCCTAAAATTACATATCTCAAAGACTTAGCACAACGTTTTACAGAACTGCCAAACATAGATGAACTGCAAACAATGGACGATGAAACAATCATTAAATCCTTAATTGTAGTCAAAGGAATAGGACGCTGGACTGTACAAATGTTGCTGATTTTCAGATTACATCGTTGGGATATTTTACCTGTTGATGACTTAGGTATTCGTGCTGCTATTCGTAATCTTTATAATTTGGATGATTTGCCCAATAAAAAAACATTAGAACAAATCGCCCAACAATGGCAACCTTACCGCACTATTGCTTGTTGGTATTTGTGGCAGAGTTTAAACAATTGATAATTGACAATTAACAATTGATAATTAGTAAAATATATATACAGCACTTACCGATGTTATGAGGTAAAAAAACAAATCATCAAACTCTTGTGGTGCGGGCATCTTGCCCGCCAAAGGTGTACTTCATATCTTCAGAAACTGCTGTAATTGTCAATTGTCCATTTTCAATTCTCAATTGTTAATATCTTGCCATAATTGTTGCTAACAACGGAATCAAAATAAAACCAACCAGTTCAACTCTAATTAACAACAGCAGACGATCTAATTTTATTGAATCTAGTTTAGGCGATTGATTTTGCAGTAAATCTTTTACCCAATTAATAAAGGAAACCGTAGGATAAATAGATAATAAACCTACCAGCAAAAATATTGTTACTTTAACGTAAAAAAATGGATTATTTAAATAATATTCTGTACCTTTACCAAAATAGAGAACACGCAAAATACCTGTAACAAGAATACCAACTGCTGATATACCATAAACCGCATCAGCAATTACTATTCTCCAAGCTTCATGCAAACTCAACTCTTTTTTTAAAGTAAATGCTTCTAATGTCAAAGCACCAAAACACAACATGAAACTCAGATAATGTAAATACGCAACTATAATATTTACAGACATTTTTGGGTATTTTGTAGTTATTTTACTAACAGACAACAATCCCAAACTAGCACTATAACCAGCGAATAAAAGTAATCAATAATTCAGAATATTAAGATTTATAGGTTAAATTCTTGGGTGAAATTTATCTCATCCAAGCAGCTTCAAAAAAGTCATATTCACAGACCATAGCATAGCGGTATGTTGAATGAAGTTTAGAGGAATCAACAGCATAATTATCAACTAAACTGTCTAATTGCTGTGTTAATGGTTGAAATTCTGCACCACCATAAGTTTGAATCCAATTTGTATATCGGTGTTCAGGAATACCATCAGCCGCTAAACTTGTTCCCAAAAAAGCATACAAACGCATACAGGGAGACATTGCAGCAGCAGTTAAACCCACTTCCCCAGTCCAAGCAGTGGCCAACAAAAAATCAGTATACCGACGGGTGGCTGTTCCTGGTTCTACATCATGGAGATTCACACCCCATTGATGAGCATAATTTTCATGTAGTTTTAATTCTTCCAAAACACCACTAGCTAAATCATGAAAGATGGTAAAACCTTGCCAATCTGGTGCTTTAGCTGCGGCAATACTGTAAGCACGAGCAAAAGCTTCTAAGAAAAAAGCATCTTGTCCTACATAGTAGCCAAATTTTTCAGATTGCAATGTACCATCCCCAATGCCTTGTACAAAAGGATGCTCTAAACAAGCTAGGGCTAAATCATGATTCGCTGTCCACAATTCATTAGATAAACTCATTTTCACCTCAATTATTTTGATATGTTTTTAGGTGGCAAAACTACCTTAATTGCCATTGCTATGCGTTACTCCCATCTTTCTTAACAATCTTAAAACTTATATGTGGCAAAGGTTTCAAGACCTAAGAATCTACCTACTCTTTACACAATGCACCTCATCCTTATTGATAAAAACCTCATTTTATTGAGAATCAGCAACGAAGGATTAAGGGTTGGGGGTTTGCGAGCGATTCGCCTCCGGCGCTGCGCTGGAGCGCAATCGCCTGGTTGGTAAAAATAGGGAGAGCGATGCCTTCGGCGTATCGAACAGAAGAGAGCGCAGCGATTGGCTACGCCAGTGCCGTAGGCAATCACATCGCTTATTTGGAGTGAAGGATAAGGGAGACTCCTTGCAAGATAATGGATTTTATTTCTCTTTGCAATATCAACCCTTTTGAGATCAGGTGAATCTTAGAAATTACAGAAGACCTGTTGCGCGATTGCCTTTGGCACTGATACTGTTGGCGAAAGTGTTACAAACGGATAAACAAAAGTGTTACAACTAAAAGCAGCAACCACAGATTGAAGGCTTGAGCTTATGTAATCTTTTAAAATACAAAGATGTATTATATTCGCCAACGGTATCTGGCACTGCGCTCCGCGCCATCGCCTTTCTAAATGGCGACAATTCCATCAAGATGCAGAAACGGGTAAAATTCCCAACCTACGCCCAAGACAAAAGGATTTATACCCCGAAATTTAACGCGCTTACAGTTTAAAACGCATTTTTGAAAGTTCAGTCCTGCGAGAGAACGTGGAAGGCATCGTGCTATATATCAATGATCGTTTGCTTTCAATTTTAGGATAACATTGATGTGGTATGTAATTCAAAAATATAGATGCCAGCAAAAGATATTTACCATAACGCTGTAAGATTTGCATTAGTCAAGGATGGTTGGAACATTTTAACAGAAGATTATACTTTGGAATATGGTGGCGATCGCTTATATGTGGATATTGCAGCAGAAAAATCAATTGCAGCAGAAAAACAGGGTCAAAAAATTCTGGTAGAAGTCAAAAGTTTTTTAGGTCGGTCTTTTATTCATGATTTAGAACAAGCTGTGGGACAGTATGTAGTTTATCGAGATATTTTGTTAGAGACTGAATTAGATTTTGAATTATATTTAGCGATTACTTATGGAACTTATAAAAGTTATTTTCAACGCCAGTTAACCCAGATGATTATTAATCGCAATCAAGTTAAGTTGTTAATCGTTGATGCTGAAAGTGAGGTAATAATGCAATGGATAAATTAAAGCATTATCGTCAAATTATCCAAGAAACCTTAACAGAATATCATCAAATCAATGAAAAATCTGGTTCTCAAACCGAGAGTGTTTTAGCTTTTGATGAAGTACACGAACAGTATCTTTTATTATTGATGGGTTGGCACAAAGATGAGAGGATTAAGAGTGTGATGATTCATATCCGTTTAAAGGATAACAAAATTTGGATTGAGGAAGATTGGACAGAAAATGGGGTGGCGACAGATTTGTTACATAAAGGAATCACACGAGAGGAAATTGTTTTAGGGTTTCATCCACCTCTTATGAGACAATATACAGAATTTGCGATCGCCTAATCTGAATATCTTGCTCCTGAACATAAATACTGGATGAGAGGTGTTAGGTATTAGGTGTTTGGTGTTTGGTGTTAGCTGAGGTATTTTTGTACTTGCTTTGGTTTTTTCATGCCGACTTACTTATATATCCATATTTCCCGGCTTTTAAAAATCAATAAGAGCCTAAATTTTTGCATTCATAATTTTCTAGTATTGGGGGATCATCCATCAACTCTGCTAAACTCTCTTACATTATGAGTTACCAGTATTAAATTATTCGCCAAAGCAATAGCAGCAATTTGTAAACCATTGGAACTAATAGGAGTACCAATTTTAGCTAAATCAGCCCGAATCTGTCCATAAATTTCCGCACAATTATCATCAAAATATAAAGATACAAATTGATATAAAAACAACTGTTGTATATTTGTGTATATTTAACCTTTTTTGAGGATTATTGCTACGATTTGAGCCATAAAATAACTCAGCTTTCACCACAGAACAAACAGCAATCTTGTCTGCTTCTATGCTGTCAAAACGGCGATTTATAGCAGAACCCTTATTCTTTAAATACACTATACAAACATTAGTATCTAGTAAATAAATAAGTGAAGAATTACTCATCACAAAACCCAACTAAATCATTATCCCTATCATCAGCAATACCTTGTCCATCAAGGGTAAAATCTATATCCGCACAACTCCCCGCTAAATTTAATAACCCCCCAGAATGTAGGGGGAAATTTGCTGATAAAAAAGCCTTGAAAGCGTTATCATCCTGAAAACCTAACACCTGTCTAAATTCATTAAA
Organism: Sphaerospermopsis kisseleviana CS-549; assembly: GCF_028329225.1. Taxonomy (NCBI): domain Bacteria; kingdom Bacillati; phylum Cyanobacteriota; class Cyanophyceae; order Nostocales; family Aphanizomenonaceae; genus Sphaerospermopsis; species Sphaerospermopsis kisseleviana. The sequence goes on from NZ_JAQMTI010000108.1 coordinate 158,912, forward strand.
GTTAATCAATCCTTCTAAAAAAGCTTCTAAAGCTAATTTATTCATAATTTTTTCGGATAAATCACCTAATTTATCCTGGATTTTATCTGTTAAATTATCTGGTACATTTATTGTAATTTGCATAATTATAAAATCTCCCCAACTTGTATTTTTATTTTACAGTATATTCCCAGAAACAAGATGAAAACTTTTATTAACAATCTTGCCATCATACCCAAGTCCCCGACTTCTATCATCAATTGATAATTTATTGACAATCGGACTTGATATTCTTTCAATCCTCAAATTTGCCGAAGTTTTACAATGCTTATACAATGGGAGTGGAGTAATGATACTCTCTGAACAACGGGGGTTTAACCCCAAATTTTCGATAAATTATTTCTTGTAAAATTAAAGAAGAAGCATCAATGGTTAGATGTGGATTGATTTGCAGTTCAGACACATTAATTAGATAATAGGTATAACTATGACCATCAAAGAACAACTTTTTCAAGAAATTGAATCAGCACCAGATGAACTAATAGCTGAAACACTTAATTTTTTGCGTTTCTTAAAAACCAAAGAAACCCAATTACAACCTAAATCAAATCAAGTAGAATCTACTACACCACCTACAGTTAATTCTACCGGAAAGTCACTTCTAGAACATTTAAAAACTATAGGTACTTGGGAAGGCGATGATTTAGAAGAGTGTCTAAGGCTAGTCATTGCTAGTCGTGGTCAAGCGAAATTTGATGATAATAATCCTTTTGAATAATGTACTTACTCGATACAAATCACTGTAGTCTTGCCATTTTAGGAAATATCAATATACTAAATCGTCTGCTTGAGGTCGAAAACAGTTTAGTGTCAACCTGTGTGATTGTGCAGGGAGAATTGATAGATATGGCTGTACGTTCTCAAAGACAACAAAGTAATTTAGCACTAATCATAACTTTTATTAGAGGTATCTATATCCATAACATTGAAAAAGAAACTGCTAATATTTACGGGCAACTCAAAGCTGATTTATTTAATCAATTTGCACCCAAAGAAAAAAGCAAGCGGAGAAAAACTAAAATAACTGATTTAGGTTTTGGTGAAAATGACTTGTGGATTGCAGCGATTGCTCTACAGCATAATCTTACCATCGTTTCAACCGATAGCGATTTTCAACGTATTAAACAAGTAAGAACATTGTTTATTGAATCTTGGCTGATAACTTGAAACCCCATATTTTAAAAATTTAAAATTATTATTTCTCCTCTTCTGGAGAATCTAAACATGAAAATTCAATCCCTACAGCTAAAATACTTTAAAAAATTCCGGTCTTCCCCATTATTTGATTTCACAGATCCAGAAACTGGTTTAGCGCGAGATATAATTGTTCTCATCGGTATGAACGGTGCTGGAAAAACAAGTCTTTTACAAGCGATCGCCTCCGGCACTGCGCTTCGCGCAATCGCCGCAACTCTCGGTACAGCAACCGGACACGCACTCTGATTATGTAGAGCAATTAGTACCTGAAGCATATATTATCAGGCTAGAGGTGTAGTTGTGAGTCCAGTGCTGAAGGCTACGGTGTACACAGAAGTCTTAAAATTCCCCCTATGACTTGGTTGTGGAATATTTTTTTAATTGGAAGTCTCTTGTTCTTACTCCCTTTTTTTCCTTAACCGAACAATATTGCGTTGCTCCCGCTGTACATCTTGGTAGCATTGAGTTAATTACCCGTCAGCTATGGAGCGAGTGCGATGTACGCAACCGTCACACAACTACTGACTTTTGAAGAGTTTCTTGCCTGGGACGATGGTTCAGGTAGAGAGTTTGAGTTATTGGATGGGATTCCTGTGCCATTATCAGAACCAAATGCCAATCACGAAGATTTAATCCAGAGGCTGTGTGCCTACCTTGAAAATCACTGCCAAGAAAATGACCTGCCGTATGTGTCGCGCCAGTCAAAGCAGAGCAGGATAAAAACAGCACCAGGAGAAAAAGAAAAAAGCCGAAAAGCTGATATTGTCATATTTGCTAGGGAAGAATGGCAGCGGATGAAAACTCTCTCTAGTTCTGCTGCTGCATATATTCCCCCACCGGGAATTATTGAGGTTGTTAGTAACAATTGGAAGGATGACTACCTAACAAAACTTGCTGAATATGTTAGCGTAGCGTCTCGAAGAGAGGATTTAGGCGTTTTAGAGTACATCATCGTAGACTATGCCGCTTTTGGTGGCATTCGCTTCATTGGCTCTCCCAAACAACCAACTATTACAATTTACCAACTTGAAGATGGTGAGTATTTACCCCCAAAGGTGTTTCAAGGAAATAATCGAATTGATTCGAGATTGTTTCCCAACATTACCCTAACAGCTGAACAGATTTTTGCCATGAGTTGCTGATTGGCAAAGAAGAATTGTCAGACAATTTTGGATTTTAGATTTTGGATTTTGGATTGACCCCACGAATAAATCAGGGGGCTTGGAAATTTTAGATTTTAGATTTTGGATTGATTCTACAGATAAATCCGGGGGCTTGTACCATTAAGGAATCGTCGGTCCGGATTCAGGGCTAAATTTTATCATACTTTTGTATTATGAATATTTCTTGCTAGTTGACCTAAGCTTTTCAACACTGATAAAACTGTATACAACTCATTCCCCGGATTGAAAATATAAAACAAGCGAGAAAACCCATACTTTGGTATATTTTCATTAATCAACTTGACGAAGATAAAACTACCACCATTGGTAATTAGTCCATATATTGCTTTGTCGGGTTTAGAAATTGCCAACATATAAGCAAGAATCTGGGCTTTACCTACTTCCACAGAAAAAGCTGCTTGTTTGGATTCAATGACTACTACTACTAGCTGTTCAAACAAAACTAAGACATCCATCTGTCCTTTAACCGTTACACCAGCATCTTCAGCAGTAATTTCTACAGATTTGTCTGATTTAACATGAAATGGAGATAGGTAAAAGTCTGCTAAATCTAACAGGGGAGACAACACCACCATCTTCACAGTATTTTCAAGTAGAGGTGGGTACTTAAGCAAATTGGCATAGCTGGCTTTAACTCTGTCAAGTTGTTGTTTTTCTAATTGTGTAATTTCTGGCAATTCAACAAACAACTCTGTAAAAAATTGCTCATCTTCAACCAATTGAAGGCGAAATTCTGTTTCTAGTTCCAGCAATGTGATGTCTTTAGCCTGTATTGTTTGAACCATATCAATTTATTTCCTTTTATTTTCTAAGACAGCCCAAGTTCTTTCGATGGGATTATATTTTATCTACCAAGCGATCGCTCCACCTCCTAAATAGGGTTTGCTGATAGCTAACGCCAAGCGTAAGCCATAAAAGTTATCTGTGATAGCGCAGCGTGACGCAAGTCATGGGCAGGGAATAGGGAACAGGGAATAGTTTCAGCCATCTGCATATCCTCAGTTTCCCAGATTCGTCCAGGAAAAATGCACCTGTTTTGAGACACTATCAGTCAAAACCTTGCACTTTCTTGTGATAACAATCCGCAAAACCCCTATTAATAAACGGTTTTATCTTTATTCATCAAGCCCTAAATAATTTATTTTGCACGACTACTTGCAACTACTTATACCCCCCATCCATTGATTGGCTATGCAGAAGTTGGAGATTGGAGTCCTCTGCTACCAAGCCCTAACCCAAATGAGGTCATGAGCATTTTGAATAGACCTATCGTAGTGCAATAGGCACTGTTACTTTAAAAGTTTAATAAAGCTATCGTTAGCGATTCCTACGGAGCGCTAGTTCCCTCCGGGACCTTGACATAAAGTATTTTTTGTGAATATTAAAGATGTTTTAATTTGTGTTTCCGCAAAACCCTGATTTAACGATGTTGTCACCGGAAAAATCAGGATGACTGAACATCAATAACATTCAGAAAATCTTCAGCAGTAATAATCGGGCAAGAAAAATTATCTTGTAGACTGAGTAAATCGCAATCGCCTGTCACAAGATAATCTGCCTTGCTAACCACAGCTAGAAGTAAAAAAGGCACATCAAAAGGGTCACGACATTCAGGAATTACAGGCAAGTTATCGGGCATCGCTATAGTTTCACAAAACAGTATGTAATCCGATAGTAAATATTCTTGCTCTATTGGCGTGAGCTTGAACTTTGGATAACCAAGCACTCGGATTAACTCTGTGATCGTTGCTTGAGAAACTAGGGGAGTAAAGCGATCGTCTTGCCATGCCAAACGAAGCCTAGATACTCTACCCCTAAATATCAACGCAGAGACTACGATATTAGTATCAATTACCACTCGTGGACTAACCATCACGACTGACGCGCCCAAGCTACTGCATCAGCTACATCCTGTTCACTCAACCCTAAATCCGCTAGTTTAGCTCTAACTGCATCAGCCCGTTGAATCTTTACTGGAGTCAAAATAATTTGCCCATCCTGAACCTGTATTTCAAAATACTCAACTTCTCCGATTTCACGGGTAATACTTTTAGGCAGTGTGAGTTGATTCTTAGAGGTTAACTTGGCCAGCATGACAATCCTCCTAGCTTTTGCCAGAAAATGTAAGGAATCCTTACTTTAGTATACACATTTTACCTGACAAGTATGAGAGTAAGATTTAGCGATTGCATCAGGATAGCTCAAGAATAGAGAAAATATTGAATCAAGCGGAAAGCGCATTACGTGAAATCAAGTTAACTTGAAGTTCCCTGCACATTCACGGGAGGATAGAATATAAAAAAAGCTTCCTGAAACAGCCCTTCCAGGAAGCTAGATGTCGTCTACTACGTGATGCTTATTTCTCTCATGGATGTGAACAACATTGAGGTCAGTCCTGTAGAAGTTCTCCCCGCTCCCAGTCAGGTTGTATCTCGTGATACTTCTCAACCTGTTACCGCCGAATTAGTTGAGGAGGTAATTCGTCAATATTATTACCGCACACCTGCCGTATCAAATGATGAGGAGTTGATTTTGGCTTGGGCAGGGTCACAAAATCGGGAACAGACTAAGCGAAAATACTATCGCTTTGGTCAAAAATTACTGGAGTGGGTACGGAAGCAGGGGATAGAGGATTTACGCTTGGTTCAGCAACCAAAGTTACTAGAATTTGTCGCTTCTTGGGGTGAGGTTTCCCCTTATACTAAATCTAACCAGGTTTTGATGTTGCGATCTCTCTGGAGTTATGGCAGCAGTGAGAATGTGGGCTACTTTTTACGGAATATTGCTAGTACGATAAGTTACGATAATTTCACTGATTTACCGAAAGCAGAGCGTTATCTGGAAGATTGGGAGTTGGAACAATTGGCTCATGCTGCCCAGATGTTGGGGGAGAAACACTGGTTGGTGTTCTGTTTGCTTTTTTATAGTGGGATGCGGGTAGGTGAAGTAGGTCGGGTAACTATTCCTGGTCAGGAACCGGGTCAACCCCAGGAAGATTATCCGGGTTTGTATTGGCACAACTTTAAATGGCAACCAGAGCCGATACCCGGAGATAAACACCGGGGATATTACACGATTAAGTTTCGGGGCAAGGGGGGGAAGTACCGGGAAATTGGTTTAGACCATGAAACTTCGCTGATGTTTAAGAAGTACCGGGGGATGGCAGGTGAGAAGATGCCTGTGTTTCCTAATGTCTCACCTGATCCAAAGAAACGGGGTTTGCCATTGAGTGACCGAGCGATTAAAAAATTGATTCAGGATATATCTGAGGTGGCAGGGGTGAAGTTTTCTTGTCACTGGTTGCGTCATTCTCACGCATCAAGGGCGGTGGATAGAAAAACGCTGTTTGAGGTGCAAGACCAGTTGGGTCATACTAAGAGTGATACGACTAAGACCTATGTTCGTCCCAAAAGGGATGCTGGGACTGGTACGGTGTTGCCCAGGTTTTGAGGAAAATGTGATCCAATGGGTCACAAAGAGGAAAGGGAGCAGGGGGCAGGGAGCAGGGAGCAGGGGGATGGGAAATTAGCGTTTTATGAGCCAGGGAGATGGATTGTTGATTATAGTTACGAGAATGCCTAATACTTGGTTGTAGGTTCTATAAAGTTCTCTACCTGTATCAACTTCTAAATAACCACATTTCACAGCAAAAGTAAGCCAAGTTTGAGTTTCTGCTGCTTCTGCTTCACAGAAGAAGCAGAGGGGCAGGGAGCGGGGAGCGGAGGGGAAAGTTCTCCCGTTATCCCCCTGCCCCCTGCCCCCTGCCTCCTTAAAACCCTTGTAGCAAACGTTGAATAGAAATTTTAATTTCTGGAAATGCTAACGGAGATATTTCACCTAAAGTCAAAGTTAATTCTTGGGAATAATCACCATTTATTGGTTCTCTAAACACTTTTACTTGTTGATTATTTAAATCTACTACCCAATATTCAGGAATTGATGCAGCAGAGTATGTTTTGCGTTTTATATCTAAATCTTTATTCAGGGTCGTTTTAGAATATTCGATTAACCAAAATATATTTTCAGGATAAGGATGGTGACTGCGATAAATAGCACGCTGTGGTTCAACTATTGCTAAATCTGGTTCTGGTTCTGAATTACTTTCAGGAATAGTAATAGGTTTTGCATCTCTTACCAATGCTTTTGAACCAAGTAATTCCCGCAGGTATTCAGCAGAGTCAGTATTAATTTGTGCGTGTTCTGGTCCTTCCGGTGCCATGTTGATAATTTCTCCATTTAGTAGTTCAACCTTGCGACCAGCTAAAAGGCCAATTTCAATCATGCGATGATAGTCGTCTAAACTCCATTTAGCAGTAGTAACTGTCATGGTGAGTTTTCCTTGCATCTAGGCTGTGATTTTCATTTTAAGCTCAAAATTCACTACAAAGATGAGATATTCTGACTCCTGAATCTTGAATTCTCTTTCTTTGATGAGGAATTTACGTCTAATCTTCAGTTTTTCAGCTTTTGACTGAACCTTGATTGCTGAATGTTTACAGTTACATTATAATCACCAAAAATGTTGTTTTTTGTTATATAATAATATCATGTTTATTTTATAATATTATCACAATCCTAAAGTTTGGTGTTAACAGTTATCATGGAGTACCCAAAGCACTGGAAAGAATTGGCTAAAAACATTAAAGAAAAAGCTAATTGGCGTTGTCAAAAATGCGGTCGCGTTTGCTTACGTCCTGGTGAAAAACCTAATGATATTATTAACCCCCGTGCCTATAATCTCCAGGTTCATCACTGGAATAGAGACCCATCTGATAACAGATTAGAGAACCTAATTTGTCTTTGCAGTGGATGCCACCTTAATTATCATCGCGGTGGAAAGGGTAATGTTTCTGTTGGTCAATTATCTCTATTTGATCTGTCAAAATTTTAGATTTTATTCATTGGAAATGTAGATATTTTCTTGAGGAGAAATGGAAAAAGAAAATACACAATTATTTGTCTGTATTTATCTGCATCAAAAATAGTTAAACTAGAAACAAATCCCTAAAATTTTCTTGACAGAAGGGTTTAACTTCCTCCTGTCAAAATAATTCTTAATTAGTTGGCATCACTGGTTATTTCTTGTTATTTAATCAGGATTTGTCTGATTAAAATACTCATGAACTCCCCAACATTACCAGTGGGTATAGGTTCACTCCAATCTCCAACATCTGCATAACCAATTACCTGTAAATGATGAATTGTACTGATAACAGTTCTCCTTGAGCCAATTAATAAATGCTTTAATGGTTCTCTGTTACTGGGTTCTTTGACTACTGTGGTGTCATTAGCACCGGCGAGAAAATTTTGAATTTGTGTCATGATTAATTTACCTGTAAGGGTTAAGGCGATTTGCCTACCTGCCAAGGTTCACGAAGTGCAGCGTAGGTGTCGCCTTATTTTTATTTTATATGTAGATGTGTAAGTGTGTATATAGCATCTCCCATAAATTTGTAAAGTGTGGAGGTGTTGATGTGTGTATAGCCCGTGGTAAGACCAAGAAAAGCTGAGAAAGACAAATATGGTGAGCCAAAGCAGAGGTATCAGATTATGCTAACTGAGACTGCTTCCACAGAACTTGATAGGGTATCCGAAAAATTAGGTATCACCAGAAGTGAGTTAGTTGAACAGGTGATTAGACAGGGTTTATTGGAATTAGTAAAAATAGATATAACAGAGGATTAATAAGCTGTGAATAATTATTGTTAGCTTTTGTTAGGAAAATACTAGGACATCACGGCATAAGTTAATGAACCATTGGAAATCTTTCAAAAGCAGACTCTATATTACTTTTGACTTTTGACTTCCGCGAAGCCCCCTACTGCCGAACTGGATAATACAACCCATCTTCTGCCTGAAATTTCCAGCCTAACCCACTTGGATCTCGATTCCTAGACCAGCTGATGAATTCCTGCTCAGTTTTGTTTTCCCGTTCATTAATTAAACTCTGCGCTGTCACTCCCAATCTCTGCGCTAAATTTTCGTTGGGAAAGGAGTTGATTTCTACTGGTTGTTGATACTGGTATGGATACGCTGAACGCCGTGGTCTAGAGTTACTGTATCTACCAGAAGCGTTGCCTGCGGCGAGCGAAGCTATCGCCCGTTCAATCTTTTCCAAGTGCTTGGCAATAGTTTCTAGTTTAACAGCCAGCTGTTCGTCTTGCTGGCAAAGGTGTGTTTCCAGTTGCCCCAACTTTTCCTCCACCTCCTGTAACTCGGTGGTTGCTTCCAGTTTAGTGTTGATATCAAACTGTGAAATCAATTCCTGTAACCCTTGCAGTAACGCCGTTGTGTGACCATCACGGTGAATTTTTGACAGGTTACGTACTACAGGAATTAGTACAGTAGGCACGCGGATCATTTGGCTGGGTGGGGTTTTGTTATTCATGGCGATATCAGTTGTGATATCGAGAATTGTATATGAACCCACCTTCCGCACCCTAAACTGTCACACAACGAAAAATGGTCGTTTGGGGATTTGAGATTGGCGATCGCCACCTAAGATTTAGACTATTTTGTATCAAAATTATCATCAAAGGTATTCAAAAATCCGAAATTACCGATTGTGACACTGGGGGGTGCGGAATGTGGGTTTTAAATCATTCATAAACTCGTTGAATTGCCCCAGTGCCTGTGTAATGATACCAATATCATCCTGTTATGTTCAAAGATTTAAAAAGTATTCCAAAGGAGCGATCGCATATTTTCCCTGTTCATCTTGACTCACTAAACCTAAAGCTATTAAATCCCTATCAATAAACAACTTTGTCGCTTTACCACCTTGATCAATCTTACTATTAATCAACTCCATAGCATAGCAGATGGTATCATAAACCCGTTGGGGATTCATAGCCGTTGTAATAGGTTGATATCTGCTAACTGATTCACACAGTCGGTAAACACCGTGTTCTTGGGACTGGGGATAGCCATAATGCTTAACAGCACGCCGTAAAAAGTATCCAGCAGTAATTGGTTGTTTTCCTGAAGGACGCACACAGGAGTAACTACAATCACCAATTGTATCAGCTGCCATACTCCCAGGCATAAATCGCAGAATATTAAAATTTAAAAAATCGGGTTTACACCTTTCAATACCAAAACTAATTGCTTCAATATCATCCGCAAAAGTCGTTGGTTCGTAACCTATAATATCAGTTTTTTGATCATTTAATTTGGCCTTTGGTAGTCCTAAAATTAAAAAATAACTACTGGGTAAACCAGCCTTATTCATATCTTGAAAAACTTGCTCAATCTTAGATGGATAATCCCATGCTTGCCTAATTTGACTAGCAATAGAACCATTAAATTTATGATTTGCTAATGATACTTCTGGTAAGGTATGCTCAACCCCAAAAAACATATACACACAATTATTTTCTACCAAATAACGCATCTGCTCATAGTTAATTTTATCAATTCTCGTATTTGAACCCCAAACAAATCCTTCTGCTTTTAATATTTCAGCTTCTCGTTTGGCAGCTTGATCATGAACTGTAAAAGTATCAACATCTAAATAAATTGCTTCATAGCCACGCTGTTTTAATTGCTGTAATTGCCGACGAAAAGATTCTTCACCCAATCTCACTACATTATTACTTTCACTACTTTTATTACAGAAACCACACCCCCAAGGACATCCTCTCTGGGTAAAAATTTGGGCTGTTTTTAATTGTCTACCATCTGAGGATTTAAAAATATCCATATCATGGACTTGGGGTAAATGAATTAAACCAAAGTTTTGATCAATATCATCAAATTTATTCACTCTTGGGGCAATGGTACGGTAAAATTTACCATCATCATTGATAAAACATAAGCCGGGTAAATCTTTCATTTCTTGATAGAAAGTTCCTCTGGCAACTGCATGAGCAATTTTGACAATTGATTCTTCACCTTCACCATCACAAAATGCCGTAATCCAAGGTGTAATCCTGGCAATGTCTTCAACACTTTTAGTTGCATAACCGCCAACTAAAATCGGCACATTTTCCCGTTTATGTTTTTGTAATTCTGCAAATATTTTTCTACTATGTTCGTCAATTTCTGACCATTGATTTGTTAGACAACCAGCAAAGATAATTAAGTCAGCATTTCTGATTTCTTTTAAAACATCATCAATGCTTAAATCAGGACGTTCTAAATCTAGTTGTATAACTTGACTAAATCCAGCATTAACTAAACTAGAAGCTAAAACGGGTAATGCTTTATTAGCTCCGTTGAAACTTCGATGTTTAATAAATTCGCCAATCAATACGATTTTGATAGAATTGTTATAACATGATATTTGATAATTAATTAAATTTTCAGTATTGTTTTGAATTATCATTATGGTAAGCAACTAAAATTGTTTTTTGATGGGTAATGAACAGAAAAACAAATTTATGTATTTATTATATGTATCCTGCGAATGAGATAACAAGCCAAATTGGCTTGTTCAGGTATTCATTTGAGGATACTGTTTCTGATTCAATTCTGAGACCTTAATCAACAGCACCCAACATTTTTAAAGAAGCTTTTTCAGCATCGGTTAAACCTGTAATCCCACTAATATCCAGACGTTCATAAATGCGGTCTGATTTAAGTGGCTGTAATCTACTACAAGTTTGCATATCCCACAATTGAATATTTTCGTCTTCGCTGCCACTAGCTAATAGCTTACCATCACTACTAAAAGCTAAAGAACGAATTGCGGCTGTATGTCCCCGCTTGAGAATTTCCATACACTCACCTGTACTCACTTGCCATAGTCTCACAGTGGTATCAGCGCCAGCACTAGCTAAAATCTGTTTCTTGGGACTAAATGCCACTGAGTAGACTGGTTTATTATGCCCTCTCAAGGTTTGGACACACTCACCTGTGCTAACATTCCACAACTTTACAGTTTGGTCTTCGCTACCACTAGCTAAAAATTGCCCATCAGAACTAAATGCGACTGACCAAATCATGTCTTGATGGCCTGTGAGAGTTTGCAAACATTCACCTGTACTAACATCCCAGAGTTTAATGTGACTGTCTGCGCTACCACTGGCCAGAATCTCCCCATGAGGATGAAATGCTACTGTCCACACCCAATGGCTATGGGCTTTGATTTTTTGCACACACTCACCGTTAGAAGTTTCCCAGATGCGAATGCTGTGGTCTTCGCTACTACTAACTAAGGTATTTCCGTCCGGACTAAAAGCAACTGTCCATACCCAGTTATCATGTCCTTTGAGGGTGTTAATACATCTGCTGTGACGACTATCTGTGATGTCCCAAAGTTTAATGGTATTGTCTGCACTACCACTAGCCAGTATTTTTTCATTGGGATGAAAAGCGACAGAACGAATCCTGCCTTCATGTTGATTAAAAACGTGGCATTCTTTGGTTTGTAAGTTCCATAACCCAATATTGTGGTCATCCCGACCACTGGCTAAGATTTGACTATCGGGGCTGAATTGTACAGAATACACATCACGGGTATATCCTTCCAAGACATTCAAGGAATTTCCGGTCTTTACATCCCATAGTCTAGCTGTTTGGTCGTCACTGCAACTGATGAGAGTGTTGCCATCAGGACTAAAGGCGATCGCCCAAACTTGGCTATAGTGACCTTCTAAGGTTTTGAGACATTCACCCCGTGCAATATCCCAGAGTTTGATAGTTCTGTCTTCACCAGTACTAGCTAGGGTTTTCATATCAGGACTAAAACGAACTGAATAAATCTTTTTACTGTGTCCCTTCCATACTTGCTGACATTGACCTGTATTTACATCCCATAGTCTGAGAGTGCGGTCTGCGCTACCACTAGCTAGTGTTTCCCCATCAGGACTAAAGACTACAGAGTTAACTTCACCATTATGGCCATTGATGGTTTTCACACATTGACCTGTGTTGATATCCCAGAGTTTAATTTTCTGGTCTGCACTGCCACTAGCAAGTAAAGGCTGAATGTTGGTACTTTTAGACGGTTGGAAGGTGACAGATAACACCCAGCCTTGATGACCAGAAAGGGTTTGCTGACAAACTCCTGTAGCAATATCCCAAATTTTAATAGTTTGGTCTTCACTGGCACTAGCTAATAAAGAACCATCAGGATTAAAAGCTACTGAATAAACTTTATTAGTATGTTCTTTGAGTGTGTGCAGACATTCCCCTGTTTCCACATTCCACAGTTTAACTCTATAGTCTGCACTACCACTAGCTAAAATTTTACTATCTGGGCTAAAGGTCAAAGCCCAAACCCAAGCAGTATGACTTTTATAAATGCGAATTTGTTTAGTATCAGCAGTGCGCCATAATCTTATTTCTCCTGACATTAAACCTGTGGCAAAGAATTTACCATCGGGACTAAATCTCACAGATACAAGACTAGACATTGTTTCTGTAAACACTGAACCTGTTAAATCGGAATTAGCAAAGCTAGTGTTTTGTAGGTTGACATTTTTCAGGTAGGCTTGCCAAATAGTCAAATTAGAAAAATCCCATCTACTTAAATCAATTTGGTCATTGTGCTGGGATTTATCGATCTGGAGTTGTCGCAGTAAATTGATTAAGTTTCCTGCTGCATAACCTTTAGTTGGGGGTGATTCCTGTTGTAAATTTATAAGCAGTTGTTGCAGATGAGTTTCTAGTTTTTTTGTTGTCCCAAAGGCTGTGATCAGCTTTTGTTTTACAGATTCTAGGATCAATCTTTCTTGTATGAGTCGGATATGATCAAGCGATCGCGCTTGAATTAAGGGGTAGGCATTAATAAATTCTAGTTTTTGTCCTTGGTAAATTTCATCAGTTACTGCTTCTATATAGTTTTCTGTCACATATTCCATTACTACAGACTGCTGGCGAAATCTGCTAGTGTTTGTTTCTTTTTCAAGTAGCGATCGCCGTAACAATGATTCTATAACTTCTAGTATGTTTGACCTGGCATCTGTGGTACTTAAATCACTTTTTAAATTTATCAAGGAAACATATTCCCGATGAATTGCCAGCCAATACATAACTTTTTTTTCTAAATCTGACAAACGTTTAAACTGGGTATCTAGCAGGGTGCGAATATCTCCATAAGCAGCACTGGCTTCTTCAATTTCTGTTAAAAATTCTGTAATGTTATTGCTGAATAAGTCATAAACTGTAGTGGCAACTATTTTTAATGCTAAGGGGTTGCCAGAATATCTAGTGACTAATTCTTGTAACTGTTGAGGAGTAAATTCACATCCTTTATCCCGCAGAATTTCCCTAGCTTCATCTACATTGAGGCTGGATAATTGTAAAACTTTCACTGGTAGATTTTTACCTTCTAGTGCAGCCACTTCTTTGGGTTTTTCTCGGCTGGTGAGTAATAAACAACTATTATGTGATGCTTCTGCAACTTTTTTAAACAAGTAGCCATAGTTTTCATATCCAATTTCATATTCACCAGCCCATTCTTGAGTTTTACCCTCACCACTACGTAGCACTGATTCCACATTATCTAAAATAACTAGGCATCTATGTTTTCTGAGAGTATCAATTAGTAGAAGAATTTTATTATTTTCACTCACTGTTAAGTAATCTTGAGCATCGTGAGGTAAAAATCGTAAAAGTTGGTTAAGAATTTCCTCTAATGGTGGTGCATTACGAAGCGATCGCCAAATCAAATAATCAAATTTTGGCTGTACTTTTTTGGCAACTTTAGCTGCTATCACAGTTTTACCAATGCCACCCATACCCAACACTGCTACTAATCTACACCGCAAAGGATCACCATCAACTATCCAGTCTTCTAAGTCTAAAATTTCTTCATTTCTACCCCGAAAACCTTCTACATCAACCGCCTCACCCCAATCTTCTTGTGAAGTAGGAACATTTTCATAAAGAGATTTATATTGAGCAGATAGTTTCTGTTTCAAGTTATAAATTTTTTTATTCCCACTCCCTTCTATACCTAATTTGCGGTAACTTTCTCCTAATCTTTTTCTCACTGCTGGTTGAGAAATCTTCAGTCGCTCGGCAATTTCCGCACCAGAATAATCATTTAGTGCTAAAATTAACGCCTCTAGCTCCGTTTTGGTAACATTATGCTGGTTTGCAACTGCTGTAATGAAATTATCAGGAAGTAAAGGTCTATTATCTGCTGTATTCATCTTTTCTAAGCTCCATATCATATCTGTTACTTATCTGTATGTGAGAATTTTGTATAGCATGAATAATACCTCCAAAAAGGAGTTTTATATAGTCTTTTTCTCAGCTTTACAGTAATTACACACTTATATTAGTCATCTTTATATTGATGAATGTAGCAATATTAACTGTTTGTGAGGATATACGTAAATGAAAATCCTTGATTAACAAATAAATAGGACTGAAACCCATGAGAAATAATCGCCAAGATAACCCAAATCCTTTGTTAAATTTGGCTGGAAAAGGATTGAAATATTTACTATTAACCATCTCTGGTTTTGCGATCGCGATTGTTGTGTTTAACGTTTTTGGTGCATGGTCAATTGTTACAGTATTGCTATCCTTGAATATCTGGATTTGGTTTATCAGGGCTGCAATTTCTTTATTCTGTATGTTTGCGATCGCTATGATTTTTGAATCTTGGAGTTAGTCCAAATTTATGGTGCTGCTTCTTCAGATATTACCTTTGGCTTATTTTCATTCAGCCAAAGGTTTCAAACCAGAGGAGGTCATATCATGTCAGATAACGGCAACGGCATCAAAGGTGAAGCACTATCAGTAATTTTGGTAATCTTAGTTGCAGGATCGATATCTTTAGCAATTGTCAATAAAGATAATCATCTTGCTTATTTTGATATCGTGAAAATAGCAATGGTCTATAGCTTTGGCTCTCACAAATCCAAAGATAAACCAAAAAAGTAAGCCAGAAATGAGATGGACAAGTGTTTCTCTGGGATTATTGGGTGTGTAGCATCCCCACAATGTTCTATCAGGTTTATCTCCAGGCTGTAGGTCACCAAAGGACTTGGCGTTAACACCAGCATAACACTACCAGCAGCCATCTTAAATAATTCTTGCTGGTGTTCAGAGTCCAGTCGTTCAGGGGCTTCACCAACGCTTTCTTCAGTTTACGCCATAATAATCCGAGAGCCTTCTGGAAACTTTTCTACTTTGATTTGCGTTCCTAATTCTTCTCCCAAAGCAGGAACATGAGTAATTACGCCCACTAATTTGTCTTGCTGACCCAAAGATTGTAGGATACTTGAGACACTTTGCAGAGTTTCAGCATCTAATGTTCCAAATCCTTCATCTATAAACAGACTGCCTAACTTAGCTCCTCTTGATAGCTTTTCTGAGAGTGCTAAAGCCAGGGATAAAGAAGTCGCAAAGGTTTCACCACCGGATAGTGTCTGTACCCGTCTTGTTTCGCCACCACTCCAATTATCTTCTACATAGTATTCTTTATCGTCATATTTTAAGGCATATCGCTGTTCTGTAAGTTCTCGCAGAAACACTGTTGCTTGTTCTACTAACTCCTGCTCAAAATTTTGGAGAATATAGGCTTGAAAACGATCCGATTTTAACTCTTTGGATAATATACGATAAATTTCTAAATCTTGCTCTTTGCTGGATAGTTGGGCTTGTAATTTCTCTGCTTGCTCTCGCTGCTCTTCAGCTTTAGTAATCCAAAGTTTTAAATTGTTGTATTCATCTTGTGATTGCTTACGCTTTTCTTCCGCAGTAACAACAAACTTTTCATGTTGGGCAATTATTTCTGGATTTGTGGTTTTATTGCCGATTTCGTTAGTTTCTTTGGTGATAAGAGTTTCTAGCTGAAGTTTTTTATTGTCGTGATCTGTAATTTGCTGCTGCCATCTATTTTGTACTTCTGGTGATGCTTTGCTTTCTTCACACATTGCTTCTGTAAAGTTTTCTGATGACAAACGAGTTTGCCATTCAGCTTCTATTTGTACTTTTGCATTAGAAGCTAAATCAAAGTCTTCTCGTGATTTTAAATCATTTTGTTGAGATTGGAGAAATTCATCACGAGCAGTTTGATGAAACTTATGTGCCTGCTGAAGACGATTATCTAAATCTTGTTTATCTTGTTCTAGTTTTCGGACTAAATTCTCGTAAGAATCACCACCAGTAAGTTCTGATAGTTTGTTGGATATTTCTTGAAATTGTGTTTTTTGGCGTTCTACTTCATTTGCTGCTTCTTGATGCTGGGATTGCGTATTTGATAACTTATCTTTGGCAAATTTAAAATTTTGTTCACTTGCATTAACTTCCGCATCTGCTTTATCTTTCTTGATTAAAGATTCCTGATATTTAGTATCCCTTTCATGTAGTGTTTGGCATTCCTGCTGAAGTGCCTGAACATCCCATGTATCTGTTTTTAATATGGCAATAATTTGTTGTGTTTCTGCCTGCAATTCGACTTCTTTAGCTGCCAATATTTGGAGGTATTCAATTTCTTGTTTCTTTAGTTCATCTCTTATGGTTTCAGCTTTAGTTTTGGCATCAGCAGCTTTTTGACGGTTTTTCTCAGCAGTCTGAGCGCGTTTTTCTAGTGCTTTAATATTGTCTGAAGACTCTAGTTGTGGTAACAAGTTGTCTTCTGGGTATACTCCACCGCAAACAGGACAATCATCACCCTTATGGAGCAATACTCGTAAAGCAGAGGCATAATTTTGTTGTCTAGCAGTATCTAATTTAGCACAAATTTGTTCACATTCTTCTATGGATTTTTGCAGATTTAAAATAGTAGACTGATAATTATTATCGGCCGTTTTTAATTGTTGGGTAATTTGTTGGAGTTTTGAGCGATCGCTTTCGACTTGCTTTTGAATACCTTCCCATTTAATTAGTAGTGGGTTAACTTGATTAAGCTGCTCTAGTCTTGTGCCACCAAGGGAATATTGAGAAAGTTCATTTTTAGCTTCAGTAAATATCTTATTTTTCTCTGCTAATTCAGTTTCAGCCTTTTTTACTGCTTTGTTAGCTTCAGTTACAAGCTTGATTTTGTCTTCCAATATTTTTTCTAACCGCTTTAGTTCATTGTTAATTCCACGACGCTGTTCTTCATAAATTTTGGCAGCATTAAGAGCTTCTTCTTGCTGTTTTAGTTGTGGTGCAATTTTAGCTTGATAAGCTTGTGCTTGACTTAAATTATCTTCCTGAATTTTCAAAGCAGATTCTTTATCAATCAAAGCTTTAGCAGCATTCTCAGCAGCAATTTTGGTGTCATTATAACGAGTACGAGCAGAATTTACTGATGTCCAAGTGGCTGATAAGCGATCGCAAACTCGCGCTTGTTCTAATTGCCGTTTTAAAACACTTATTTCTGTAGTTTTTGTATTTAATTCCTCAAGTTGCTGTCGCAAATCTGCTAAAATTTTAAGACGCTGAAATAATTTAATTTCTACCTCTAAAGCTGTTTTTGCATTGGCAACTGCTTCATTTAATCGGGGTAATTCTTGTTCTATAAGCTGAGAGCGTTCGCGTTGAGAATTTAATTCTATATCTGATACCAAATCAGCCATATTTAGCTGTTGTTGAATAATATTGTATTCACCTTCAAGAAAATTAGCTTGATTTTCAGCTTTTTGACGCATAGCTGGGAAAATTTTTTCGTATCCAGCCAAGTGACTTAATATCTTTCGTCGATCAGCACCTTTACCTTTAAGGAATTCATCAAATTGTCCTTGAGGTAGGAGGATAACTTTTGTAAAAGTCTCAAAATTCATCCTCAAAATATTCTCAATAGTAGCATTAATATCTGCTTCCTTTTGTTCTCCTAAAGGTTGCCAATCGTTTTGAATACGCTTTTCTAACTTGAAATTCACCTGGGGTGTTTTATTGCGGTATAACCACGAGCGAAAAACTTGATATTCAAAATTATCTACCAAAAAACGTAATGATACCTGTAATCTTAAACTACCCTGACTCAATAATTCTTTAGGTTGAGTCTTACCGCTAAATCTTGCTACTTTTCCATAAAGTGCCAAAGTCATAGCATCAAGCAAAGAAGATTTACCTGCACCAGTAGGTCCAGTAATAGCAAATAACTCCAGTTGCTCAAAATTGATTTTGGTCTGATTGCGAAAACTAGTAAAACCTTCTAGAGTCAGTTCAAGTGGTCGCATCTTGTGTTTCCTTTATTTGCTTATATAGTTCCTCAAATTTGGCCACAACAGCAGGAGTAGGTGTTGTGTTTAATTCTTCTTGGAAGTAGCGTTTAAATTCTTCTATTGGATCAAACTCTTCCTGGTTTACAGATTTTTTCTGATTTGACTTAACTTCTGGATAACGCGGCTCGATTTGCAATACTTTATCACCACAAATTTTGTGAATTTTGTCAGTTAATCCCCTTTGAGGTGTTTGCAAATTAATAATTACCTTGAGATAACCAGAATAATCCTGGTATGGTTCTAATTTTTCTTCATAATCACTCAATTCACATTCGACTATATGCAAAGGTTTTTGACAGGGAATAGATATAAACTCAGGTTTTTTTGCAGGAGAACCAGGCTCAACATCAATTAAATAAAATCCCTTATCTTCCCCAGCTTCACCAAAGTCTACTTGAATCAAAGAACCGGAATAGTAAGTAGGAGCCGCAACGGGAATTTGTTGGGGTTTATGGATGTGTCCGAGAGCAATATACTGAGCTTCAGCAGGTAGGCTTTGTCCTGCCAAGGCATAGGTTTCTTTGGTGTGATGACGAGCTTCAGATTTAGCTAACCTAGCACCATCAATAGTGAGATGAGCCATGAGGATATTCACACTGTCATCTTGAAAACCAGTAGCTAAGTTGTTGAGCAAGTAGCCTACCCTTTCTCTGTAGTGGTTTATTTGTTGTAACTCGTCCATTGTCCACAGATTCTCAACTGTCAACAGTCGCCGTTCTGAAGCAAAAGGCATAGCAGCTACACGCAGTTTGCCGTTAGGCGTTTCTACGGTGATCAGCCCCCCTTGGTTAACGCGACGAGGTTTTCCTAAAATCTGCACGCCAGCTAAAGATAAAAGATTAGCTATACCATCAAAGCGGGAGGCGGAATCATGATTACCAGCGATCGCTATTGCAGGAATTTTGGCGGTTCGCAACCCTTCAAAAAACTGATAGGCAACTCTCTCGGCCTCTGCTGGAGGATTAGAAGTTTCAAAAATATCCCCTGCAATTAACACTGCATCAACTTCTAATTTTTTGGCTTGTCGCAAAAGTTCCTTGAGAGCAAATTCAATTTCTGAGGTGCGCTCCTTTCCTTTGAGATTACGCCCTAAATGCCAGTCAGATGTATGAATTAAACGCACAATTCCTCCTAAAAACGATCAATATCAGCTTCGATACTGGCAATTTCTGCTTGGCTCAAAAACACTTCCTCTTTGCGTGTCGCATAGGCGGGGAAGGGGAAATTAACCAAGATTGGTGCGGGGACTTCTGGCTGATGCACAAACATCGTGCCAGATTTCAGAAATAAAGCTCGTTTGCGACAAGAACCAGTCAGAAAGTTGTATTCAGGGCGTTCTGCTTCTGCTGAATCTAACCTGCCTACAACACGGATAGCTGCTTGCCCAACAACACGCCGTTCAACTTCTGAAGCTGTTTGCTGTGCGCCAATTAATATGATTCCCAAAGAGCGCCCCCGTTCTGCAATGTCTACCAGCAAATCTTTAATTGGGCTACGTCCATCGCGGGGGGCATATTTATTTAACTCATCCAAAACTATGAAAACAACAGGTTCTCTACCTTGTTTTTCTTTTTTAAAAAATAGCTTTTGAAGCAAAACACCCACAACAAATTTTTGAGCGCGGGCGGTAAGTTTATGAATATCAGTGACAGTTAATTGAGCATCTGAAGCTAAAGGATTAAGTTGATATTTAGCAACCTCATCCGGTGATAAATCACCCCGAATTAAATGGCTAACTTCACTACTAATACCGTATAAACGCCGAATCATTGCTTCGGCTGTAGCTGAGGCATTTCGTCCTAACCAACGTCTGTTTTCTTCTCTATCTTCATCATTGAGAAGTTTATCTTCTAAAAAGTCGATTAAATCTCTAAAAGTCTTAATTTGTGTTTTGCTATCTTCCCCAAACGCTTCTACTTCTAAATGCGCTTGAATTTTTCGCCGTCGCTTTTTATCACTATCATCATTTTCTTCTGCTAGTCGTGCTAATCTTTCTTCTACTGTTGTCACTAGATAAGATAAATTACCCCTATCTAAATCTTCTCCAGTGAACAAGAAGCGAAATAGGCGTTCGCGGCACAGTTCCCGAAGACTCCACAAATACACTGATATGCCTTCAGAACGCTGTTCTAAATCAGAGTCAACCGTCCGGGAATCTTTTTTGGGAGCAGCACGAAAACTTGTACTTTTAAAAGGTTGTATGGGTAATTTTAAAAGTTCATATTTATTTTTATTTTGGTCACTTATCGAATTACCATAAATTTGATTGAGCTTGTCTAAAAAGAATAAATCCTCTCCTTTGACATTAAAAATTAGTGCTTTGGTATTAGCTTTATAAGAACCTAAAACAGGAGAATTGAAAATAGAATATAACAAGAACAAAGCATAAGATGTTTTAGTAGCAACTCCAGAAACACCAGAGATATTCACATGAGCGCCTTTCTCGCCATTAATAAATGAATAGTTAAAATAAGCTGCATTACCGTTATTCATAATACCAGCCGGAATCGGGGTATCCATGCTGTCAAAATATAAAGCCGATGCTAGTTGCTTATCTACAGCTAACTTCACCGGATCTCCCGGTTGCGGAGGTAAATATTCTTCTGGTTCAATTCTTGTGACTTGAACGTGAGCAGTATAAGAAATATTGACGGGTAAAGTCCCCTTTTTCGCTACTAATAAAGTATCAGTATCAAACTGCGCTCCTTCATATTGAGTGCGAACATAGTCAACTACGCCATAAAAGTGAACTTTCCTGTTATTATCAGGACGACGAGTTTCCACTTCTATAACATCATCTAGGCGCAATACTTTTTGCGAGTCTACTGCTATCCAAAATTCTAAAGGAGTAGCTTCTTGAGTACCAAGTACATAACCAATAGCTTCAGAAGATGTCATTTATTACCTCCAAAAGATGCCAAAAAGTTTTGTAATCGCCGCTTAATTAATGTTGCGTCACCCATACGTCTACCTAATTCCCGTTCCAAAGCACCAACAGGTGCAAGGTTTTGTGGGGCGCGAGGATCTCTTGATGGATGAGAAGCGTAATAGGGGATTAAATAGCAAGTTTGATTTGCTATTTCTGTTGCTCTGTCTATGCCATTTTTTATAGATAACTCCAGCCGGACAATACCATGTAAATCGTGATAGCCAAGTTGTTTATTAAAATTTTGAAACCCGCCAGATTTTAAATACCATGAATACTGTGATCTATTTTTCAATTTAATTTCGAAAATAGGTGTGCGCTGTCCTGGTAATAATTTCCATAGTAAAGCAGCATATTTTTCAGGTAGGTATTGCCTGTGCATTGTCTTGACATAGCCCAAGGTAAAAACGGGCGATTCATTTCGCAATGATCCATCACGAATTACCAAAGTCTCTGCATTTTTTATGTCTAGTTTGCCTACTAGCTTTTCTTCTGCTTTCAACATGGCTGTTTGGACAATTGCCTCCCGTGCTGCTGGGGTATTGTCAAATTTATCGTTAAATGCTTCGTAAAATAATTTTGATTTGCTTCCCAAAGGACAAGGGATGGGTGTATCAACAGCTTCTTGTTCGCCACCAAATCCTACAACTCGGTGAACATCAATTTCTGGATTAAGATAACTCGCTTTAGGAATAGTTCTATCTATTACCACAGCACCCACGGCAATTGTGCCAAATACACCGTAGATGATTGAGTTACCATCGCCACCAACAAGTGCTGCATCTAGCCGCATCCGCCCGTCGGTAAAGATAAGGCGATTAGGTAGCAATCGCGGCTCTTGAGATTCAAAACTATCCCAATTATCAGTTTCTACTGTAGGGTTAACTTCGCTTTCTGACAGCGCAAGTTCCTCGCTAATTTGAATTGGTGGCTCATAGTCATTACCCCAGGGTTCGAGGCGAAAGTTATGCGATCGCCAGAAGTTACTTACATAATTCTCCTCATGCATTACTTTGTGGGTTGCTTAGAAATAGTGTGTTTGTAACATTACCAGTTATAAACTAATAATACCAATTTACGCCTGATGTGATAAAAAATCCCATTATTCTATCAAAGTTTCTACGCTTACCCAAAGCATCGTCGTTGAATAAGTTACACACGCAATGTATTGGCAGTGTGATCGCTACCTAAATATTTAATGCTGCATCGATCTGGGAATGGGTTGATATATTGAGAAAAAATCCCTTGACGCTGGAATAGCCAGCCGTTTTTGATATGCTCCAGCGCTTCCGACTCATCTCGGAAATGGCGGTAGGCGTGATGCCGCCCTGACTCGTCTAGGTCTATATATAAGGTTATCGGAGCATAGCTGCATTTAGGATCGTAATCGACTTTCAGACCTAATCCGGTGATATATTTAACAAATTATTGAGTCAGCATTAGTTTCTTCTGTTTTTTTTGTTGTCTGATTAATTATTGTAGGACTTACGCACTGTACAAATTCACCATGATGTGCATGAACGAAAATCCGTCGTTTCAGGCTTTTGTCGATTAACTTCCGATCAATAGCGATCACTCAAAAATCATTAAAAAATCACGTTAAAAAGCCTGAAATCCGTA